>DATCWN010000133.1:0-4260 GCA_036566285.1 Hanamia sp. | reverse complement strand
GTCAACAACCGGAACTTAACCCCTATTGTGAAGAGGTACTTTATTATAAAAGAAAGAAATCAGTAACAGGCTTTTTACAGCGTTTACCCTACATCGTTAGTTCAAGAAAAAACCCTCAGCTATTAAAAAATCTTTTGAAAGATAATGCGCCTGTGTTGCTGGAAGGAATTCATTGCACTTATTATTTGTATAACGGATCATTGCAAAACAGGAAAGTGTTGGTAAGGCTTCACAATGTAGAGTTTGAATATTATCATCAATTGGAAAAATCCACCAAAGCTATTTTCAAAAAAATTTATTTTTTTATTGAAAGTATATTATTGAAAAGATACGAAGCCGTTATCGCTCACAAAGCGAAATTGCTGGCAGTAAATGAAAAAGATAAACGTATTTATCAAAATGTATTTGGAGCAAAAGATGTAGCATTTCTTCCTGTGTTTTTACCTTTTAACGAAGTAAAATCAAAAACAGGAAGGGGAACATTTTGTCTTTACCAGGGAAATCTTTCCGTTCCGGAAAACGAAAAAGCAGTGTTATGGCTTTTGGAAAATGTTTTCAATAATTTAAAAAAGGATTTTGTGGTTGCAGGAAAAAATCCATCTGCGTTTCTAAAAAAAATTTTAAAGCAAAATGAAAAAGCACGTTTGATTGAAAATCCTTCCGAAGAAAAAATGGAAGAATTAATTACAAACGCACACATACATTTACTACCCTCTTTCAATGCCACGGGAATAAAAATAAAATTATTGAATGCACTTTTTAACGGCCGGTTTATAATAACCAATCATGCATCTCTTGAAGGCACTGGCCTTGAAACGCTTTGTGAGATTGCGGATACGCCCCAGGATTATAAAGAAATTATTCAACGGTTATCCGCTGCATCGTTTTTTGAAGAAGAAGTTATTAAGAGAAATACGATTTTACAATCGAAGTACAACACCGATAAAAATGTACAGAAGCTAATTGAATGGCTTTATGAAAATGAAGCAAATGAAGAATGGAAAACTAACCAACACTTATAGAAGCATTGTCCCACACTTTTCCTCTCTCCGTTTTTATAGTACGCGCCGGAAATTTATTAATTACCAGATAATCATGCGTGGCCATAATAACAGCAGTTCCATAATCTCGGCTAATATTGAAAAGCAGGTGCATAATTTCATCAGATGTCTCCGGATCAAGATTGCCGGTAGGTTCATCTGCAAGGAGCAGTTTGGGTGAATTTAAAAGAGCGCGGGCAATATCAATTCTTTGCTGCTCGCCACCGCTCAATTCAAAAGGCATTTTAAAGCCTTTGGTTTTTAAACCAACTTTATCTAAAACGTCAGCAATTTTCTCATCCATTAATTTTTCATCTTTCCAGCCTGTCGCTTTCAAAACGAACTTCAGATTTTCATTTACATTCCTGTCTGTAAGTAATTGAAAATCCTGGAAAACAACGCCAAGATTTCTACGCAGGTAAGGCTTTTTTCTCCAATCCATTTCTCTCAGATTGTAGCCCACCACGGTTCCTTCTCCTTCATTAAAGTCAAGATCTGCGTACAAAGTTTTTAATAAACTAGATTTCCCTGTTCCGGTTTTTCCAACTAGATAAACAAATTCGCCGCGGTTCACTACAATATTTACATCACCGAGCACCAGAGAATCAGCCTGGTAAATATTGGCATTCTTTAATTCTACAATAGCTTCTGACATAGTCTCCAATTAATTTAAGAAAAGGACTGAATTATTTTAAAGGCGTAAAGTTAGTTTTATAATTATATTTTTTTGGAAAGAAATATTATGCCTCTGTTAAAAAAAATTCCACAAACTAAAAAAATAGTTGTTAAACTAAAAATTTAGTTTAGATTTGTTTTTATAAAAGAAACGAAATGGTAAAAATGAAGACCTTGACAAAAGCAGAAGAAGAAATAATGCAGGTAATCTGGAAATTAAAAAGTGCATTCCTGCGTGATATTTTAAATGAAATTCCCGACCCTAAGCCGCATCAAAACACCGTAGCTACTATCATAAAGATTCTGGTAGAAAAAGAATTTGTGGGCGTGGAAGTTTTTGGAAGAACCCATCGGTATTACCCTTTAGTAAACAGAGATGTGTATTCAAAGGGAAGAGTAAAATCGCTGGTTAAAAAATATTATGAGGGCTCATTCAGCAACATTGTTTCGTCAATGGTAAAAGAAAATAATCTCAGTATAGAAGAATTGGAAATGTTGGTAAAACAATTAAAAAAAGGAAAATAATTTAGACATAATTCAAAAATAAAATTCTCATGATAACTATTGCCTGGTTTCTATTGAAAGTTATTATCTGCTCCGGCATTTTATGCGGCTATTATTTTCTGGCGTTGAGAAATAAAATTTTTCACAGGTGGAACCGCTTTTACCTGCTTGCATCTGTGGTTCTTGCATTGCTTGTACCATTGGTGAAAATAAACATTTTCCAAAAGCCGGATGTTGAAAAGGGATCCGTGATTCAAATGTTACAAACGATAAGTTACGGCGATGAAATAGTGATTGAATACAGCAGAAAAGGGTTTCATCTTAATTCGCAAATGCTTGCAGCAACCGCTTATTTATTGGTTTGTGGAATTTTATTAACTGTCTTCTTTATTGCTTTATACAGAATAAATAAACTAAAGAAAAAGTACCCCCAAACACAAATTGAAGGAATCAATTTTGTCAATACAAATGATAAAGGAACACCGTTTTCATTTTTAAATTTTATTTTTTGGAACAAGGCAATTGATCTTCATTCCAAACCGGGACAACAAATTTTCAATCATGAGATAGCGCATATAAAAGAGAAGCATTCTTACGATAAGATTTTCATGAACCTGGTTTTGGTAATTTTTTGGATCAACCCATTCTTTTGGCTGATGCGAAAAGAGTTGCACATGATTCATGAATTTATAGCAGACCAGGAAGCGCTGGAAGACAGTGACCTCAACGCTTTTGCAGAAATGATTCTGCATACAGTTTATCCCGGACAAAATTTTTCACCCACCAATCCTTTTTTTTATTCACCATTAAAACGAAGATTTATTATGCTTACAAAAAACAAAAATCCGAAGGTCAGCTATTTAAGCAGGCTCCTGGTATTACCTCTTGCAGCACTATTGTTCTTTGCTTTTACGCTTAAAGTAAAAACTGCCAACAACGATAAAATGTCTTACACTGGAAAAACAATAACGGTTGTTATAGATGCCGGTCATGGCGGCAATGACCATGGCGCTGTTTCACAAAATGGTTTAGTTGAAAAAGACATTACACTTTCCATTGTTAAAAAAATTGCCGCATTGAATTCTAATGATCACATTAAAATATTGCTTTCAAGAGACGATGACCAATCCCTTTCAGTAAAAGACAGGGTTGAATTTGCAAAAGCCAACGGGGCTAATATGTTTATCTCCATTCACCTTGATGCTGCAGCAAATAATGAGCAGGAAAATAAAAATGGCATTTCAGTTTTGATTGATAAAAATAATAAAAATATACTGTTAGCCTCAGCATTAATCAATGAACTAAAAAAATCTTACACAACAGAAGATAAAGTTCGCGCACGTAAAAATGGAATTTGGGTTCTTGATGCGAACACTTGTCCTGCAGCAATGATCGAATGCGGATACCTAACCAATCCAGGCGATGAAGCGTTCATTACCAATAAAACTAACCAGGAAAAAATTGCACGAAATATTTTAAATGCGATTGAAAACTTTGCGGCCAATTTAAATAATAATGATTCACAAGCAGCAGCGGTAGTGGACACCATTCCGGAGATGTATTACAACAATAAAAAAGTAAACAGTTTAGAATTGAATCAATCAAAAATAAAAGTTACTTATGATGATGGTTCAAAAGAAACTATTACAAAAGCTGAAGCCCAAAAAAGAGGATTTGTTTTTCCTCCGCCCCCACCTCCTCCCGTTCCACCTGTAGCGCCGGTTCCACCAGTTGCTACAGAAGTACCGGCACCGCCGCCACCACCTTTACCGAAAGATGCTGTGTATGTTGTTGATGGAAAAGTTGTTTCTATTGCATTGGTAAAATCAATAGATCCCGCAACTATAAGAAGCATCAATGTTTTGAAAGGTGACAAAGTTTTAGCAAAATATGGTGACAAGTCAAAAAATGGTGTAATCGAAATCAATCTGAAAAGTGATGAGAACATACCAGTTAGTTTACACATAGAAAACAGTAATGGCCAATTGCCACCACTTTATTTTATTGATGGAAAAGAATCTTCGGCATTAGATTTGAAAAC
>DATCWN010000352.1:0-5483 GCA_036566285.1 Hanamia sp. | reverse complement strand
AAAAGATTTCAAAAAGTCAATTCCCCAATTACCTGTTATCACTCCTACTCAATTCCTAAAACTCTTTACACAAAATTCATAATCTCATACTTTTTCCCTAATATTTTTTCATCATCGGCGCCCAGCCAGTTGTGTAACATGGTGGCATACACGCTCTTAAAATCAACCGTGTGTTTTAAATCGCCCTGGTTCAAATCGTTTAGATCCGGCATGGCATTTAAAATTCCCTTTTGCCTTAATCCGCCGCTTATGAAAAACATATTATTGGCGGTGCCATGATCTGTGCCACCGCTCGCATTTTGTGCTACCCTTCTTCCAAATTCACTAAAAGTCATTATCGTTACATCCCCAAAACGATTATTACTTTTCAAATCTTTTACAAAAGCGCTGACGGCATCATTCAATTCGGTAAACAACCTTTTCTGTTGATTCTCCTGGTTTATGTGCGTATCAAAGCTACCGAGGCTAACATAATAAACTTTGGTATTAATGTCGCTCATAATAAGCGAAGAAATGGTTTTTAAATTCTTTCCTAATTCAGTAGCGGGGTAAGTTTGCGAAGATATATGCCGCCGGCTTTGTTGATAAATATAATCTGCGCTGCTTAATGTTTCACTCAAAGTTTTATAAAGATAATCTGCAGCCGCTTCGCCGTGTTCATGGGAAGCGTTTATTTCTTTAAAATATTTTTCATTGCTGGTATTGTACAATTTTTTAGGATCCTTTAAGGCCAGCCCTTTCATATTTTCACCTTTTAGTGCAAGGCTCAGCACATCATCCACTTCAAGCGCCTGAGTGGGCCTATCACAGCCGCTGCATTGCGCATCCAAGTAACGGCCAAGCCATCCTGTTGAAACATATTCGTTACTATCGCTGGCGCTTTGCCAAATATCCATACTGCGAAAATGTGAGCGATCAGGATTGGGATAACCCACATTATTCATAATTCCCAAACTGCCTTCATCAAAAAGATTTTTGAAAAAAGGAAGCGCCGGATTGATACCTGCTTCATCAGTAAGCTGAAGAGCCTTCTCTTTCTGTATTCCAAGCCGGGGCCGTGATTTATAATAAATATCATTCCTAAACGGAATCACAGTATTCAATCCATCATTACCTCCGCTAAATTGCAACACCACCATCACTTTATTACCAGGAGGTACCGTAGCTGTTTTTTCAAAGGCTTTTAAAAATTTGGGCACCATTAAAGATGCGGTGGCCAATGAACCAATTTGTAAAAATTCCTTTCGTTTAAAAAGCATAAAAATATTTTTTATTTTCGTTTATCCTACGCCGTTAGATGACTTACACTATTGACCATTCACCCATTCAGCATAGCTGGTATTCCGGCGTACTCATCAGTTCTATCATTGTTGTTTTAATATAAGAATCCCTTGATGTATTATCAATGTATCTGTTTAAAATAGTGGGAGGAATGCTGTTACTGCTTTGCAATACCACATCACTCACTTTTTTCATCAGGCCTTCTCTTGGGGTTTTATCAAAGACTTTTATCACTCCCGCCCAGTCAACCGTTACCCGAAGTTGGTTCGCTTTAGGTCTTTTATCCGCGCCTTCCATTCCCATCATCACATCATCGTCATCTTTGGGTTTAATGATAAATTCATCTGCATTCGTAAGTATTTGTGGAAGCCGCATTCGTAGCATTAAAGCGCTGCTGTCTATCCAGTTTTTCCCGCCCGGCCATCCAGCTACATTGGGCGGATAAAATAAAACCTGGCCCAATGTGCGCTGAAATAATAATTGCGCTTCGGGTTTTTCCAATTCCATAGGAATTAATCTGCGTACACCTACCATTAATTCTACCGGGCTTTTTATTCTTGTTCCAATATTTTTTTCGCTGTAAAACCAATCGCTTGTAAAAATATCAGTCATTAACTTTTTCAGGTCGTAATTGCTTTGATAAAATTTTTCCGCAAGCGAATTTATTTTTCCTGTATCCACATCTTCATTTACAAAGTATTTATAGATCTTTTGCGTGATGAATTTTGCGGTTGCCTTCTGTTCCAGAATAATATCAATTGCATCGTCGCCGTCGAAATTTCCTGTTTTACCAAGGAAGGTTTTTTTACCGGTATCATGAAGAAAAGGACGGTCAACAAATTCACCTTTCGAATTAAAACCCCACCCTGTGTAAGCTCTTGCACTTTCCTTTATATCAACCTCCGTGTAATTTCCACGCCCCATGGTAAAGAGTTCCATCACCTCGCGGGCAAAATTTTCATTGGGATGTTTCTTGTTATTTTGTTGATTATTTAAGAAGGAAAGCATCGCCGGGCTTTTGCTTACTTCACGAAGTAAGTCGCCAAAATTGCCCAACGCATTTTCGCGAATCACATTTAAAAGCTGTTGCTGAAAAAAAATATTCACCACCCTACAGGCAAAATGCCCATGCCAGAAGAGGCTCATTTTTTCCCTGAGTTGCGCTTCGCTGTTGATCATTTCGCTAAGCCAGGTAAGGTTCAGGTTTTTAATGTCGCTGGCGGATTGTTTCCTCAATTGTTTCTTTTGCTCCTGCGTAAGCTTTTGCATTTTTCCTAAATCCTGCACACCTTTCACCAGGCCATCAAAAGCATTGCTTGCTACATTTATATAATCCGGCTTTTTAGAAGATGTTTTTAAAAGCACACCATACAATTCTTTTTGCGAAACGTGTTCAAGCTCATTGACATTTTCAGCCATTGGGCCAAAAGCAGCGCGCCATAAAAGATGTTGGTTTTTTAATTGATTGGACAGAGGCATGTTAATCTATTGAACAAATATTAAGATTGATTGAAAATTACATCCTGATATGTTAATAGACTAAATGTAAAATGAATAGTTTAATGAAGCCTTGTTTTCTAAAAAAGATTTTGCAGCAGTTATACAAGATTTCCCAAAGCCTGGTTTTTGCTTTTGAAAAGAATAAGAATTACCTAATCATTTCATTTCCAAAATAATTCTGTAAAACTTTCGGGATTTCAATTCCTTCCACTGTTTGATTATTTTCTAATAACGCCGCAACTATTCTTGGCAACGCCAGCGAAGATCCATTCAATGAATGAACCAATTGTGTTTTGCCCTGGCTATTTTTAAAACGGATTTTCATCCTGTTAGTTTGAAACGTTTCAAAATTGCTGACAGAGCTTACTTCCAGCCATCTATTTTGCGCAGCGCTATACACTTCAAAATCGTAAGTGAGCGCAGAAGTGAAACTCATATCGCCACCACACAGCCGAAGTATGCGATACGGAAGCTCAAGAGATTGCAGAAGTTTTTCTACATGCAATAGCATTTCTTCCAGTACTTCATAACTTTTTTCCGGATGCACCAATTGCACCAGTTCCACCTTATCAAACTGATGAACGCGATTCAGCCCGCGCACGTCTTTTCCATAGCTTCCCGCTTCGCGGCGAAAGCACGGCGTGTAAGCCGTCATCTTAATGGGTAATTCATTTTCCTTTACTATTTCATCGCGATAAATATTGGTAAGCGGCACCTCCGCAGTAGGAATTAAAAAAAAATTATCTTCAGTAGCATGATACATTTGGCCCTCCTTATCGGGCAATTGGCCGGTACCAAAAGCGCTTGCTTCGTTCACCATAAAAGGAGGTTCATATTCTTCGTAACCTGCGCTGGTATTGTAGTCCAGGAAGTATTGAATTAATGAGCGTTGCAATTTGGCGCCTTGATTTTTATAAAACGGAAAACCAGCGCCAGTTACTTTATTGCCCAATTCAAAATTGATAAGGTCATATTTTTTTGCCAAATCCCAATGCGGAACCGCGCCATCAAAAAGTTCTGGTTTCTCGCCGCCGCCTCTTACTATCTCATTTTCTTCAGGTGTTGTTCCCATAGGAACAGAGACGTGTGGAAGATTGGGAAGCTTTACCAAATCTTCATAAATGACTTTTTCAATTGTCGATAATTTTTCACTTACAGGTTGCAACAAAGATTTTAAAGCAGCCACTTCCGACTTTTTTTCTTCGGCCAATTCTTTCTTTCCCGAACCCATTAATTTCCCAATTTCTTTGGATGCGGCATTTATTTTTGATTGTAATTCATCCAGCTCAAACTGTAGTTTTTTTCTCTCATCATCATTCGCAATAATGGTATCTACCAAAGAAATTTCCTGAAAATTCTTTACGGTTAATCTTTGTACTACTTCTTCCTTGTGTGCTTTTAAATAATTTACCTGTAACATAGATGGATTCTTCGCTTAAAAATGAGTTGCAAATATATTTAATTAGGAGGACGGTTGGGGAAATGATGAAAATTGCATTTCCCTAAACCATTTAACCATTTAACCTAGCAATCATTTTTAAAGTAATTTCGCTACATGCAAAATGTACAAGACGACTTACAAATAAGGTGGTGGAAACTTGAAGAAAAATTCAAAGAAAAATTTGGCAAAAAGCCAGATGTGGAAGCAGTTTTATTTTTATTAGGCATCCAGGAGGTGAGGAATTTAAAAAAGAAATTTACCAAAGAACAAAAACAGGATTTGATGCACGTGGCAGTGTGCACGGTGCTGGCGCAAAGTGGTTATTATGAAGTTGAAAAATTTGATGACGATGGGTGGCCACACTTCAGGCAATTGAAAGCCTTACCAGAGCATAATCTTATTGAGCAGGAAAATTTTTTGAAAGACCATATATTGCTTTACTTTGAAAATAGTGATAATGCTTTTTAAAATTGACACCTACAATGAAAAATTTATGTTACCTGTTGGCTTTTATTTTTTTCATTTCATGCACCGCCACCAAATCAAATAGAGTGAAAATACACGAGCCGGTTCGTATGCAAATCGAAACCGATTCGGGAACGATGGTTATTAAACTATATGACCAAACTCCATTGCACCGGGATAATTTTATCAAATTGGTGAAGCAGCATTTTTACGACAGCCTTTTATTTCACCGGGTAATAAAAGACTTTATGATACAAGGCGGCGACCCTGATAGTAAAAATGCAGCACCCGGAGCGCTGCTTGGAGAAGGCGGATTGAAATACACCATTCCTGCGGAATTCGATACCCTTTTTTTTCATAAAAAAGGCGCTTTGGCAGCGGCAAGAGAAGGGGATGAGGTAAACCCAAAAAAGGAAAGCAGCGGAACACAATTTTATATTGTAGAAGGCAAACCTTTTACAGATGATGAAATGGATAAAATGGAAACCCGTTTTAAAATAAAAATTCCGGAAAGTCATCGTGCCGTTTACCGCACACTTGGAGGCGCTCCATTCCTCGACACCAATTACACTGTTTTTGGAGAAGTGGGAAGTGGTTTGGATGTAATTGACAAAATTGCCAACGTCCCGAAAGACGCCAATGACAGGCCTTTACGCGATATAAGAATGAAAATCACTATTTTAAAAGGAAATCATTTTAAGAAGTAAAAAGAAAAATATTATTTTGCAGAGAAATGTCAATGGTCAATGGTCAATGGTCAATGGTCAATGGTCAATGGTCAATGGTCAATGGTCAA
>DATCWN010000337.1:0-3054 GCA_036566285.1 Hanamia sp. | reverse complement strand
GCAAATTATTTTTTTCATGTTAGGCATAAGAAGGATTTTGAGATGCTGATACAATTTCTATTGAATTTTCTATAGGTACATTTCTTACATTGATTTGCAGAGGTACCTGCATGCGTATGGAAAATTCTTCATCGGTTGATTTAATGAGTAATTCATGCTGGCCAGGATATAATATTTGTAATCTTTTTTGTACATTTTTCAGGCCGATACCGTTGTTACAATTTTGAGGGGCAACCTGCAATGGCTTGCTGTTACTAAGATTCATATAGAGGATATTCTCTCTTATGGAAATCTTCAATCTGATCCATGGATGCTGTAGCATTTTACTGCTTCCGTGCTTAAAGCAGTTTTCTACAAATGGAATTAAAAGTAAGGGCTCAATCAACTTATTTTGATAATCGCCTTTTATTTCTACTTCCATATTCAGGCGATTGCCATAGCGTACCTTTTCAAGACCGACGTAATCTTCAATCATTTTTAATTCCTTTCCCAAAGGTACCAATGGCGCTTCACAGTCATGGATCATATATTTGAGTGTATCGGATAATTTTGTTACTAATCCTTTTGTGTTGGACGATTTATTTAAAATAGAGGAATAGATGTTATTGAGCGTATTGAATAAAAAATGAGGGTGTATCTGCGCTTTAAGCAATTGCAATTCGGCATCAGCAGTTTCTTTGGCAAGTATAGCCCGCTTCTCTATTTGAAAATAATAGTTTTTGAGCATTTTAATTACTAAAAATAAACAACAAACTACCGGTGGGCCTGCTGTTATAAAATAGATGGATAAATGCCAGATTTGCACTATTCGCATATCAAAGGGTTGAGAATTTAAATCCCACAAGCGTGAAATACCCAAATAAAATATTGCATAAGTAATAATAGTGAAACCAAACAGGAGGCTGAAAAATTTTGAATATTTTTTCTTATTAAAATAGGCAGGATAGAAATAATAAACAACTATATAGCAATAAACCATTGCAAGGACCAGGCTAAAAGAATTAAATTTTAATTCATTTGAAAGACAATTCCAACTCCATATTTCCCTGTTAAATAGGTATTCAAAACAAAACATTGAAAACAAGAATCTACCTGTCCAAAACGCAATGTGCCGGTATAAACATGCAGGTGATTGTTTAGTAAAAATAAATTTATGCAGGCTCATAAAAAATGGGGTTTGCTTTTATATCCGGCTTATTCTTTTGGCCCGAAAGATTACTTGCCAAAGGAATAATCAACATTATTATAGTTTCCTTTTCTCCGGTTACCTGTAATTGATATTCCTTTGGCTCGAAAAACACATTCAACCGGCTCTTCGTATCCTGAATAATTGTTTCCCAATCCAAAATTTTATGCCCATCATTTTTTACATTGAAAAAAGAAATTTTAACGAAGGCCTGGGCTCTTAGAATATTAATTTTCAAAATTATCTCATGTAAATTAGGATCTTCGTTATGCAACATCGCCACACTTTTCTGCAGTAATGCAAGGATAATCATCGGAGGAATAAACTTATTACCGGCATCTCCGTGTACCTGTACATTTATCGTAAAAAAATGATCCAGATTTTTTTCTTCGAGAGAAATAAAATCGTGCAAGCCTGATAATTCCTTTTCTAATGGAACCAAATCCACCTCGTTCTGGTACAATGAATAACTCAGAAGATCTGAAAGTTTTAATACCATGATACCGGGGTCATTAGAACTGGTATCCATTTTAGCGGCAATACTGTCTAAATACCGTAATAAAAAATCAGGCTGAATAAATGCTTTCTGTATCCTAAGCTCAGTTCTTGCTTTTACCGCGGCAATTTCAAGATTCTCCTTCTGCTGTTGATACCAGTTTTTAGTAATTTTTATTCCTAAGGCTAATAATCCTATAGTAATTGCCCAAATAGTATTGGTATAACTAAAATTAAGCTTATGAATAAAGTTAGGTTCAATATAATTCTTATAATGAATGCTATTGAGAAATAGACCGGCAAAAAAATAATTAATAAATATGGCAAACGAGAACCACGAAAAGAAAGCTAATGAAAACGATAGATACTTTTTTTTCCGAAGAAAAACCGGTAATAAAATATAAATAAACAGATAAACAGAAAGCAGGCAAACCGGTATAAAGCAACAAAAATTAATGAAGGCATACTTGTAAGGCGAAGCCTCAAAAAACTCATTATAGTCCATTGGGTTGATACTCTGCACCCAGAAATAAATGCTATATAAGATCCAAAACACCATGTGACGCGCTACACGATGGTAGATTTTGTTGGAGAATATGAAATCATACCGGATCACATGAAATTTTTCAACTTTAAAATTAAACATCATTTCCATGATTTTTCAACTTTTAGCCTACTTTTCTACAAAATGCTTTATTCAGGCTGCGAGTGGCATTGGTCGCTAATGAATAAAAAAATACCTATTAAAACAGTCGAATGTTGTTGGGAACTTCCTAACTATCGAATTAAAAAAAACAGGGGAATAGCCTGGTATATTTTTGAATTATTAATCACTCAAAAACTTACAATCATGAAAACAAAATTCATCCCCGCAATGAGCTTAATCATTTTTACAATGATTGTCTCATTAAGTGCGACAGCTCAAAAAGCAGGCAATAAACAGACTGCTTTAAATTTATCTCCTTCGGAAATTTCCAGAAGCTTTCCGGTAGAGAGGGTGTATTCAGATATTATCGAAATTGAAAAGATTAGCCTTAAGTTATCAAACCGGTTTAATAAACTTTTTAAAAAAGCAATCAATGTAAAGTGGTATAAAGCAGGTGACAATTTCCTGGCAGAATTTAAAACAGAAGAAACCTTAAATACTTCATTATTTGATAAAAAAGGAAGGTTGATTTACTCTGTTAATTATGGTTTTCAAAAACAACTGCCTGCAAGCATAAAAAAAATGATAACAGATAATTATGAAGGTTATGAGATAACCAGTGTAGCCAAAGTACTACAAGATAACCGTAAGATATGGATTGTAAAACTCACCGGTAAATCTAATTACATTGCAGCGAGAGTGGAAGATGGAGAGATGCAAGAGGTAG
>DATCWN010000172.1:0-10944 GCA_036566285.1 Hanamia sp. | reverse complement strand
CGATGGCGGAATTGGAAAATTTCCACATAATTGGATTATTTATTAGGTTAATGATGGTTTGCATTAAGTGATTGCTGCGAAAATAAGGCCGGTACTTCATTCAAAGAAATATGAAGAAAAATTTAGCATTTCAAGGTATCAGGCGCTTCTTATCCTTTTCATTTCATTAAAGTAAAAGAGAATACACTGCATATCTCCATTCACAAAAACTGAATGATTATTGTATGCATTAATTTAAAATTCGCTTATCAAACAGAAACCTCTCTTTGCCAATTATTTTTATCCTTTGAAAATCATGATGATTGGATAAAACAGATATTTCTGTTACCGGATAAAATTGTACAAACCAAAAATGTTTTATACTTTACGTAAAAAAATAATGAAAAGACTTTTAGTACTGCTTTTAATTTCAACAACTGCAAATGCGCAAAAAGTCGCATTATTAAACACAGACTTTAAAAGCCCAATAATTTATACCGACAGTGTAACCGTACAGCAAGTTAAATCTGGATTGTTCCCGGTTGGGATAAACGATTTTGATACCCTTTATGCCAATTTAGATTACGTAGATAAAATGCTTTCAAAAAGACAGCGTTCAAAAATGAAATCTTTTGAACTTCACGCAGGCAACACAATTATAATTGTAAAAAGAGTTCCATTCTCAAATGGAGACCGCTATTTAATAAATGCTAAGACTAATTTTGATGAAATAAATTCAAACTTTTCATTAGCAGATATTGGCAGATCAAACAAAAGAAATTCCGAAAGAATAAAAAAGGTAATGGCATATTTAAAGACAAACAAATCACTTTTTACAAACCCTTATGCAGTTCATCCAAAAATTTACAACCTTGTAATAATAACCGAATAATCTCCTAACAGCCGATCCTTTTCCGGCCAGCGCATTAGCGAATCTCATTTTGTTAATCTGTAAACGTTCATTTAGGTTAAGATTTCATAATTAATTCTTGTCAATTCGCCGATAACCATTTCTTTTCCGTACGAGGGTATTCCTTCCCTTATCATGTGGATTATCAACATTTTGTTGGATAGAAAATCAGAATAGGTCAGATCGCCTTTTAATAAATTATTTTAGTAAATCCGTGTTGCTAATAAACGCAATACTTTTACTATCCGGCGACCACGATGGCGTATTGATGGAACCCTGTCCTCCATATAAATAAGCAATCACTTTCGGTGCGCCACCATCCACAGGCATCATACGTAAATAAACGTGTTTATAAAAAGGATGATCGTCTGGTTTTATATCTTTCAAAAAAGATAAAAACACAATCCATTTTCCATCAGGCGATACATGCGGGAACCAATTATTGTATTCATCTTTTGTCAATGGCTCCTGCTCACTTCCATCCGTTTTCATTCGCCACAATTGCATGGTGCCGCTTCTCACCGAATTGAAATAAATGTACCTTCCATCTGGACTGTATTCTGAGCCATCATCCAAACCCGGTGAATCAGTGAGGCGAATTTCTTCTCCTCCATTGGATGGAATTTTATAAATATCAAATTCATTATTGCGTTTACCCGTGAACGTTAGATACCTGCCATCTGGCGACCATCCATGCAAATAAGAAGGCCCGGTAGGTGTTATTTGCTTTGGCTCCCCGCCATTTACCGGAACGGTATAAACAACAGAGCCATTTTTTTCATCAATACCGGTGCCACTTAATCCCAGCATTTTTCCATCAAAAGCTATTACATGATCGTTGTTGTTATTTTTTACCAACCCCGTATTGATTAACTCAATCTTTTTTGTCTGAAGATTAAAACGATACATCGATCCTTTACTATTGTAGATCAAACTTTTACCATCCGGTGTCCAGTTTGGCGCCTGCAAAGACACAGGAGCAGCATATAAAATTTTCCTTTTCCCTGTAAAAACATTCATGGTTTCTATATTACTTCCGATATAATCTTTGTAAGGAACAAAATTTTCTTTTGCAGGAATGATGATGCGCACATTATCGAATGAAGCGTTTTCTACCACATCCTTATTATGCGAGCAAATAAATAAGCCAACATACACTTCATCTTTCAAATGAACATCAGCAATTTGCTGGGTTACAAATGGCGCTCCGAAATGAGCTACCGACATGATGTATTGATTGCCTTTTCTTTCCAACTGAATTACATCCGGAGCGCTGATTGAAAATTTTGTTTCTTCAACATTGGTCTTTGCCGCCCTCCGATATTGCAAAGAGGTAAGTCCATCTCCATGAACAGTTGCTGAAACCATTGCAGAAGTACTATCAAGATTGGTGCGAATCATCCAGCCAAATTTGCGATGTGGCTCCTTTCCTTTTGCTATGAATTTTCCTCTTGCCTGTAATATAAAATCGCCCTTCATTTTTTTCCACAAGTAATGAAATGCATCACTGGTAAACCAGATATTGGTACCCGATCCTGAAAGATCATAATCGCCGGAAAGGTCGTTGAAAGCAGCGCTGCCACTATGTAATATTTCACCTACATCATTGTGACCATCAAATACTCCTACTTTCTGCGAAAAACTTTTTATGCTAAAAAAAGATAAAACAATTAACGCAATAATTCCTCTAACAGAGTGAGCAGTTTTGAGCATCATAAATGATTAAAATGATGAGTATTAAAAATCAGAGTAGTCTGTTGAGTGCATTAAAATACTTTCTATGCGATTAACAGAAACCTTGTTCTCATTCACAGGGTCTGTTGAAATTTCTTTCCACTTTGGATCATTGCCAAAAACTTTCCATTGCGCATTACGATGTTCTACACTTTCAAAAATGGGCATGTACATAAAATTGGGCATGCGGCTTCCTGATACCACTTTGGCATAAAAAACAGGATTAAATTTAAGCCGGTTAAAAATCTGTATCTCACCATGGCTGTTGAACATATCCATTTTCTTTTCAGCAAGATGTAAGGTGGGACTTTCATAACTTCTTAGTTCAAAAACCCGTTCTGCATTTTTTGTTGAAGGAATCAACAAATGACCTTGCCCGGAAAAGGCGTCAAGTAAAATGGATTCCATTCTTTCATAAGGCGCTTTATCTGACGGCGCTTCTACGAAACTTTTAGCAGCAGCCATATAGGCAATATCCTTTGTAAGTCTCTTATCAAGATTCATCCAGGCTTCTGAAGATTGAAAAGGGATTAAAACGTAAATGAATTTTACTGAAGAAGTATCGTTTGCGATGGGTTTAAAAACTCCAATATTTTTTATGCTCAAACGATGCAGTGCCGGCAAGTAAGCATCTTTTAAATATTGATCAACAAGCGCCACCTGGTCGTTACTTTTTAAATGATAGATTTTTATTTGATAGAATTCCTGTTGAATCTTTGTACCATAAACTACCGGAGATACCGCTACCAGTACCGCGATGATGAAAAGTACATTTTTTATTTTATCCATTTTATTTTTTGTTTTTTGTTTTAAATGTTGTTCTCAGAAGTTGTATAAAAATGAAATTTTGTTTCCCATTTCCACGGTTGGTGAGGACCCCAATCGCAGCTGTACAGTCGTGTCCTCCTTATTTGTTTTTGTCAGTTAATAAGATTCTTTTTTATATAAGCAATACTTTGGCTAATGCTGTCGAAGGGATCACCCGGGCATTTATCCTGCTCTACAAAAAAATACTTCATCCCCGATTCCTTTTTATATTTAAAAATTTCTTTGAAATCTATGATGCCGTTTCCTACTTCTGTAAAATCCTTCGCGGTAGTATTATCCATGTCTTTAACATGCCAAAGAGCAAATCTTCCAGGATGTTTTTTAAAAAGCGCAATAGGATCCTGGCCCGCTTTTTTAACCCAATAAATATCCATTTCCATTTTTACCAAATCTTTATCAGCACTCAATAAAATATCATAAGGATACGTATCGCCTTGTTTTACAAATTCAAAATTATGGTTGTGATAGCACAACTGAATTCCAGATTTCTTACATTTTTCTCCGGCAATATTTAGCTGATCAACTACCTTTTTATATTGATCCAAATCGCCACGCTCCGCATCGGAAAGATAAGCGCACACCATGTATTGAATGCCCACTTCGGCGGCATCATCTACAGCCCTGTCCCAGTCGTGCAGCATAGTTCCTTTTAGAGCCGCGCCCTTATTTTTTTCTTCTCCCAACCGGTAATGACTGCTGGGAATGATAAGGCCATTTTGTTTTAAAACTTTTTTGAACTCAGCAGGAGTCATCCCATAAAATTTTTCAGTGCCCGTGTAGGTAGCGCCTTCCAGAGAAGTATAACCAATTTGCGCAACCCTCGCCAGAGTAGCCGAAGGATCTTTGCCCATTGCATCGCGAACGGTATATAATTGCAAACCAATCAATGATGGTTTTATTGTAAACGCTGAAGGTGCAATAAATAAACCGGCAGAAAGAAGTGATGAATTTTTAAGAAATAAACGTCTTGTTTGCATGATTAGGTTTTTTTAATAATGAGTTCAATGTACTTATTTTTTACATAAGTAAGCATAGCTTATTTTTTATTTCAAAAAATTCATGAAAATTTATCCTCTCAACGGGAACAAGAAATTTTATATAAATAAAAAGGCTGCCTACTTTTTAGACAGCCCTTTGGCTTTGATTATTCCTCTTGCAATTATTTCAAACTGTCGCGTAAAGACTTTATGGTATTATGCGCATCCAGAATTTCATCATATTGCTCCTGGATAAGATTTACTACTTCGGTCGGCAAGCTCTCCCTGTCTTTTAAAGCATCTTCATACGCTTTTTTTGCCACGTCTTCCCCATATTCGCAAGACGACAAAACGGCTTTTCTATCGTTGGTGCTTAAAGAATTTTTAATATCCATCCATGCGCGGTAAAATTTACCGGAAATCCGGGTTTCATCTCTTTTAGGCGCATCTTCTCCAAATGGAATCAGAGGTCGCAACTGCGAACTGAATCCTTTACTCTGTACGCTATATGTTGAGAATAAAGTTTTTAAATCCACATCTGAAGTTTGATCTATTGCTTTTTGATAGCCCTCAAAACGATCGTTATTTATTACAATTAAATCGCTGATGGCTTCGGTGGTTTTTTCAGTTATTGTTTCCATAGTTTAAAATTTTTTAAGGTTAAAAAAATGTGTACCACGATAAAAACAATTAACGTACCAGGCAGGAGGTTCCATGAATTCCATACCATCATCAAGTACTAACTCACCCAAAACAAAGAGATGCCCCCAGATTTGTGGAATATTATACCTCATTTGCAGCCCAACTCTATACCAAAATCATATTACACGCCATTCAACCGCAAAAATTTCCGTTTATCTATCTAATGTGCTAATTCATGTACTATGTTTTGCATAGTACATAGTCTTAGCCATATCTTTGTTATGTAATTAAATCTAAAAACAATTAAACCTTAAAAAAATGAAAACGGTAATCAACAGTACAGACAATGTAATTTCAGAATCTGTAAAACGCATCTGGGACTCTTTCCAGTTTTTAATGGCAGTAGTGTTGCTTCCTTTATTATTTATCGTGGGAATTAGCCATAACAACGAAAGAACCATTTATGAAAGCGGAATACATGTAAGTAAGCAGAATGCTGCTAATTTGAAAGCAACCGCAAATTACAGCGAGGCTTCATCGGATCAAAACGGTTGAGCCTTTCATAAATACCTTTTTCCCGGTATCATGATGGATGTATTGTAAAGTCCAGACAAAAGTGCCTGAATCCTGTGGCTCGCCTTTTATAGTTCCATCCCATTTTTGCGTCCAGTCTTTCGACGAATACACCAATTGGCCTAAGCGGTTATAAACCTTAAATTCCAGATTGTCCGCTTTAAAAGCATTGAGCGGATAAAGAAAATCGTTTAGGCCATCACCGTTGGGCGTAAATGCGTTGGGAACGGCTATGTAGCAGCTTTTAAGCACTTTAATTTTTTGAAAAGCAGTATCTGCACACTGATTATTTTTTACAATAAGCCTTATATCATACAGTTTTTCAAATGTCAGAAGCGGGTATTTTTGAGCAGAAGGAATTTCCAAATCACTTCTATTTCCATTATTGAAATCCCAGTTATAAGAAACAATATCACCGATGCTGTTATTGATAAATTGAGCCGAATCTTCAGGGCAAATAATATTATTGGTTTCAAAGGAAGCTTTCAATTCGTTATCCAAAGTAATGCTTTGCCTTACCGTATCACTACAAAAACCATTGGACACAATCAGTTCAACCTGCTTGGTTCCAAAGCTATTAAAATAAGCAACTGGATTTTGACTCGTACTGTGGCCCACGGGATCCCACTTCCAATTCCATTGATCTACTCCATTCCTGCCATCATGATGAAGGTTGACCGTATCCGCTTTACAACCATACCATATTTCAGAAGTAAAATCCGCAGATACCGTATCCTTTACACTAAAACTTATTGAAGAACCAGGCGGTGTTTCCTGCCCGCATTCATCAATAATCGTATTGCCAAGGCTTCCCTGTTTTAATGTAATCTTGTATATTCCTGCGTTTACAACAGGTGCAGCCAACGTAATATTGATAATGCTGGTCAGACCATTTACGCAACTTCCCGAAGCCCCACTAACCGTAACCGGAGAAGGCCCGGATATTATAAAATCACTTCCATCGGCAGATATGGAATTACAAAGAATGTTCTTTTTAAAAACCAATTGCAAAGTTTGCGGTGCACATTTTACAGGCGTTAAACTATCCATTGGCGTTGGCTGCAATGGCAAAATTGTAAAGCTCAATAATTTTCCTTCGTCAATACTTCTATCACAATTGTCAACCAGTGTGTTTCCGTCTGTTCCCTTCTTTATAGTAACGTTATAATTTCCCGGAGGCAATGGGCCTTTTAAAGTTAAGACAAGTGAATCCATATCAAAACCCTGATTACAATTTATGCCTGTAGCTGCTATGATGCCTGCTGATGAGGAAGAAATAATGAAATCGCTTCCATCGGCGGCAAGACTGCTGCACTTCATTTTTTTGTTCAGCTTTATATATAATTGTGTAGCATCGCACGATGAATGTACACTTTGCAAATCGGGTAATTTAGGATCGGTAATGACGGCAGTACCACCACCAAACGATAATCCATAACCACTTTGTGAATCCGTAAAATGGCTTACTAATAAAATGTATTGGTGCCCGGCAATGAGGTCGGGCATTTTGGCAAAACGAGGCTCACTGCCATTGTAGCTGGAAGCACATTGAATGAAACCAGCGCCACTTGCCGAAGTGCCTGTTGTACCAGGATTCCCTGCCCAGTTACCGGTAACAATAATATTACGATTTGTCAAAACCTCGTTTGGATCGAGGCCTGTAACATCATACAATTGCCAGTCGTAATCATCTTTCAAATCTTTGGGCGTAATGACAAAACCCAGTGTGCCGGAAACAAAACAAGTAAACTTGTACCAATAAGGATTTTTATTGGCATAATTAGCATTACCGGTGCCGCTGCACCCGGGTACATACAAGTCATTGGAAGCGCAGATGGGCACATTATTTTGTTCAAAAACACCGGTGCCACATACCGGGAAAGCAGTGGATGGTGTTTGTCCAAGAGTAGTACATGTTTGGGCTTTACCCAAAAAAGCAGATAAGAAAAAAACAAAAAATAATATAAGCAGCTTCACGTACATACATTGAATGACCTGCAAAAATATCCTTTCGCTGCAAGGCGCCGAAAAATAATTTGCGTGTAAAAATCCACACCTAAAACTGCTTATAATTATTATAAAAACAGTTAGTAATTATAATCTTACGCACGTACTTTTTCAGAGGAAACTATCATTTTAGAAAGGACGGTTTCCCAGTCTTTCGCCTTTGTTTCCATAATTTTTTCCTCAATAGCGGGGTGCAGAAGATTATCATAAAATAGTACCTGTGTAGGTTGTTTTTTATTTTTATACTCAAAGAAAAGCCCTATAGAAGTTACAAACTTTTCATGGCCGGAATCTTTTTTATCAACCGCCTGGTAAGTCTCAAAATTCTTTTTCATTACGCAGCTTTTTATTTCATCAAGCGAAATGATACTACTTTCTTCCTTATCGTTCACGATTACAAATTTTCTATTAATTCCATCCAGGCCAATCACTTTATGGTGTAAAATTTCCTGGCTTGAAAATGAGAGGCCATGCTTCTCTCCTGTCTGATTAAAAAGCGAAATCAATTCCTGTTCTTTCTTTTTTCTATTGCGTTTGTTGAGCATAATAAATGCCATAATCAATAAAACAATTCCACCTATAAGAATAACGGATACAATAACTGTTGACATAAAAAAAATTTTGAGTAGTTAATAAAATAATATTTCCCTTTATAAAAATATAAAGGCTTACACTTTAAAAATGAGCTTCAAAAATTAGAAAAAATAATGTTTCGGGAAAATCAATATGAGGCCAATTGATTTGCAGTAAAGGAATTTCGGAATTAAAAATTGAGAGGAATTCCAGGATTTCCTATTGGTTAGTAAATCATTCCCGGAATCCATTATCCCTACATAATTAAAATAAGTTTTGCTGTTTCTTTGCAGTTGGAGATAGAGCAAATCGGCTATGGGCTGTTGATAGCAATACTCCGTATTTTCTGCAACGGGCAGTTCATCCCCTATGTAATTGTTTGTTTTTTCTCCATAAACTCCACCTGCATTGCTTGCGAACGAAGCAATCATAAAGCAGAAAGAAATTAATATGGGAGCAAAAAACTTCATCTTGCGAATATAGCCAATAAGTATAAGGAAGCCTAACGGAACCCCGTTGTTTTGCAATTAATTCGCATTGGGGCCCTCGGCTTTTAATTCTTCCTTTATATTTATTCCTATATTTAAAAATAAAATGGCCCTATGAAATATTTCATCCTTCTTTTTTTCTTTTTTCTAAATGCGGCTTTTCTTTTTGCACAAACAAAAATCCCAGCCTATTATACCCAGCAAAAAAGCTTTACTGATTCGCTTAAAAATATTATTGTTCAATGCGGCCTCGACAGCGCTTTCGATGCGGGTGAAGATGGAATGGAAAAAATTTCATTTGCGATAATAGACCTTATGGGGAAGAAGCCCGTTTTAGCCGGTGTAAATATGGATAACTTTATTTATCCTGCTTCAGTTTATAAAATGTATGTGGCCATGGAAATCTTAAAACAGGTAAATGAAGAAAAATATTCTTTGTATCAAACTTATGTGGTAAAATCGCCCAACGATGTAGATCGTTCTTCAGAGATAAGCTGGGACCCACGACCCTTATTAAGAGATGGCGATACGGTAACAATAGATTATTTATTAGACCTCATGATTACGCGAAGTGATAATTCCGCCGCCAATTGTTTGATAGACATCGCGGGCCGCAAAAACATCAATAAAACCATACAAGAAAATGGTTGGCAGGGAAGTGAAGTAACCAGGAAATATTTGAGTAGAAAGTTGGAAGACCCGGGTTATGATACCATCCGGAGTACCGTAACCAATGCACTACACGCCGCAGATTTCATGTATAAAATTTATACAGGCAAACTAATAAATCCCTGGGTGAGCCAACAAATGAAAGTATTGCTGGGCCGGCAATTAGACACTACCAAACTTTCTACCGGACTTCCGCGCAATGCCATGTTTTATCACAAATCGGGCTGGTGGAGTTACTTCACCAATGATGTGGGGATTGTGGATGATGGCCATGTAAAATACATCATTGCCTTATTTACACCGGTAACAGAAGATAGAGTAAGGCCGCGCATGAAAGAAGTATCGGCAAGGGTTTATGAATTGATGAAAAGTAGGGGTGACTTTTAAGTATAAAAAATCAAAAATCACAAAAGATAATTACGGGCCATTTCATTCTTTTTGTACATTTATATTTTAATTAGATTTATGAAAACCAAAACTATCCTTGTTTCCGCAATCATGTTTTTTCTTTTCTCAACTTCTTTTAGCCAGGGAAAAGAATATGTTTATTATTTTGACAAAAGTCTCAGTGTATGTGACCAATCAAAAGCAGTTTTTACCGGACATGGAACCTTAAAAGACAATCTTTTAAATCTCCGGGTTTGTTCAAATAAAAATCCTGAACTGGCCTTGCTTATAGCCAATTTTACTGATTCTTCTTTAACCATAAATCAGGGATTGTACCAAAGCTTTTATACCAATGGAAGAAAAAAGACAGAATGTAATTATGAAAACAATCAATTAAATGGCTCCTGGAAAGAATGGGATAAAAATTCGCTTTTAATTGATTCTGTAATTTATGACCATGGAAAGATGACCGATAGCGCCAGATTTCATTATTTCAAAAATGGAGTGTTAAGTGGCTATGAAATTACTTATTTTAAGAATAATCAGTTTCAGCAGGTAATTTATAATGATTCAGGCAAAATAACTTCACAAGTTTTTTTTACAGGGCAAAAAGGCATTAGAAAGGATTATGATGGGTTGGAAGTAAAAACCGATTCTTTATTTACACGGGAAGGAAAGGAAGCTTCTTTTCCTGGCGGCACCCGCGCTTGGTTAAGCTACATTTCAAAGGAAATCAGTTCAAGAATAAGAAGCTTTTCTAACAGCGACTATGGAACGTGCATTGTGAGGTTTATAATAGATATTGATGGCAAGGTGAGCGATATACAGGCAACTACGATGCAAGGTTCAACACTTGCTGCTATCGCAGTGAGGGCAATTTCAAAAGGCCCGAAATGGAGTCCGGCAGTGCAATATGGAAAGATAGTAAAAGCATACCGGTTGCAACCAGTAACTGTAATGAATCCTCATAGAAACGAAATTTTTTTACGGTCTCATCAATAGCTATATCTAAGTATAATTCTTCGTCTCCAATCCTTTCGTTTATTTTTCAAAAATGGCTGACATTTTGGAGAATGCTTTAGAAGGCGACTTCAATCCTGGATGCTTTTAAAATTGTCCAGGCAATTGCAAACATCTTTTGAATATTTAGTGTCAAATGGTAAATAAATTAAAGTCG
>DATCWN010000057.1:0-9669 GCA_036566285.1 Hanamia sp. | reverse complement strand
GGGCAGATATGATATTGTTAGTGATGAAGTGTGGGATTTAAACCTGGGTGTAGGCGATATGTACTCAAGAGGTGGTTCCAACCATTGGGCTATCGGTTCTTATTTTTCAAGATTGGGTTATGTGTATAATGATAAATACCTGGTAGAGGCCAATGTAAGATATGATGGTACTTCAAAGTTTCAATTGGCTGATAAACAATGGGGCTTGTTTCCAGGGCTATCATTTGGATGGCGCATTTCAAAAGAGGCGTTTTTAAAAAATGTGGATTGGGTGAATGAGCTAAAGCTGAGGGCTTCTTATGGAAAGGTTGGAAACCAGGAGAGCAATACAAATGGCGTGGGTATCGGGTATTATGATTTTATACAAAAGATTACACTTGGTGGTGCTTATCCTTTTGGAGCCGGAAGACAGGAACCTGCCGCTACTTTAGACGGAATGGTAGCTTATAACAGAACCTGGGAAACATTGGTCAATAAAAACATAGGAGTGGATGCCTCTTTGCTATCCAACAGGCTTAATTTTTCTTTTGATTATTTTATTAAAAGAAATGAAAATATGCTGATCAGCGTAGCTTATCCTAGTTTATTGGGAGCTACACCACCTACATCAAATGCCGGGGAGCTTAAAACCTGGGGCTTTGAAACCTCAATCGGATGGAATAGTAAGATCGGTGATTTTAAATATTCCGCCCGGCTGTTGCTTAGTGATGCACAAAATAAATTGGTGAACCTCGGTGGTTTGAATACTTATACACTTGGCATGAATAATTTTCGTGAAGGCTATCCTATCAACAGTTATTTTGCCTATGTTTTTGACGGGCTGATAAGGAATCAGGCTGAGCTCGATGCTTACAAACAATTAGAGGGCGTGCCTTCCGATATTGGTATTGGTGATGCCCGGTTTAAAGACCTGGATAATGACGGTAAAATAAGCCTGTATAGTGATAAGCCAGGAAGTGATGGCGATGTAAAATATGTGGGAAACACGGCACCCAGGTATAGTTATGGAATTAATTTAGGCGCACAATATAGAGGACTGGACTTTAGTGTATTTTTCCAGGCTGTTGGCAAACGTACTTTATTCCGTGTGGGTGAGTATTCTATGCCGTGGAGCGATTGGTGGAGACAGCCACCTGCATTTTATTTTGGTAAAACATGGAATGAGGATCGCCCGGATGCCCAATATCCAAGGCTGACTCATGGAAATATTCGTTGGTGGAATTACCAGGCATCAACGCTTCAGCAGATCAATGCTGCATACATACGACTTAAAAATCTTCAGATTGGTTATACATTACCCGAAGGCTTGACTAGGAAAATCTCAATTTCTAAAGCACGGGTTTATCTCAGCGGACAGGATTTATGGGAAGCCCATCATGTAAAAGGTGGCTGGGATCCTGAGTCAGCCGACTGGGGTGGTAATTATCCCTTCCAACGCTATTATTCTTTTGGTATTGATATAACCTTTTAAAAAACTGATTATGATACGTTTTAAAAATATATGCATTTGCCTTTTGCTTGTGGCAATAAGTGCGGGATGCAAAAAAGACTTAGACCTTAAACCTTTGGACCAGATTTCAGACGCCTCATTTTGGAAAACTTCCAATGATTTCAGGCTGTTTGCAAATGATTTTTATAATGGCCTCCAGGGCGCACATAATTACACTGAAAATAATTCTGACATAGCCTTTGGCGGGGGCCCAAACAGCGTAAGCAATGGTTCTTATCTGCCTCAGGCAAATTCGCCTCTGTGGGATAATTCCTATAAATATATCAGGGCCACTAATTATTTATTACAAAAGTCGCAGGAATCAAAACTGGGCCCTGAAGTAGACAGATGGGTCGGAGAAGCTTTATTTTTCCGTGCATACAATTACTGGAACCTGGTAAAGTCATTTGGTGGGGTGCCAAAAATTGATAAGGTGCTGGATGTTACTTCTCCTGAATTGTACACAGCCAAATCCTCTCAGGCAGAAATTATTGATTTTATATTAGCCGACCTGGACAATGCTATCAGTAAGCTTCCATTGCAAAGCCAGCTTACGGGAGATGAAATTGGCAGGGTAACACAAGGTGCAGCGCTGGCTTTGAAAGCAAGAGCGTCTTTATACCAGGGCACCTGGGCTAAATATCACCAGGAGGGCGACCCGGCCAAATATTTAACCGCAGCCATTGATGCATCAGAAAAAATGATTTCTTCAGGTGAATATGCTTTATATACAGACAAGGGAGCGGATAGTTATAAATATCTTTTCATCCTTCAAGGCGACGATAGTAAGGAGGTGATACTCGCTAAAAGATATTATGCCAACAGAGCCACGCATAACTGGACGAGAGAATTGTGGTTCAATTATATGGTACCTACTAAGGGCCTCGCTGACCTTTACCTCGCAAAGGATGGATTGCCTATTTCAAAATCCACTCTTTTCAAGGGATATGGTACACTTACCAGTGAATTTCAAGACCGTGATCCACGGATGTCGATGACATTTGTAGTCCCGGGGTCCACTATATTTTTTGAAGGAGGGCTTATGCAGCCAACGTATCCTGGCTTCAGTGGCAGTAATGCGACCCATACCGGCTATATGATCCGGAAATTTTTAGATGAAACGCTGGATGCTACTCAATTCAAAGGTGAATATGATTTTAAAGAATTCCGATATGCTGAAGTCCTGCTGGTGCTGGCTGAAGCTTTATATGAAAAGAACGGTTCCATCTCTGATGCTGACCTGGATCGTACCATCAATGTGATCAGGACAAGGGTAAACATGCCCGCTCTCACAAATGCTCATGTTGCAACAAATGGGTTGGATATGTTAACAGAGATCCGTAGAGAAAGAACGGTAGAGCTGGCTTTTGAAGGATTCCGGCGTGATGATTTAAGGAGGTGGAAGATTGCGGAAACTATTATGCCACAATCCATCAGGGGAGTTAAGTTTGTGGGTACCGAATACCAGACAAGGTATCCTGATTTGCAGGTAGGAACAGACATTAAGGTGGATGCGAATGGATTCATTATAGCAGAACCTTCATCCGCCCGAAGCTTTATTTCCAAACATTATCTTGATCCGTTTCCTTTGCAGCAAATCCAATTGTCTCAGGGAACACTGATTCAAAACCCCGGTTGGTAAAAAAGATACGAATTGGCACTTATTTTATATTGAAACCCCGAACAAGGATTGACAATGTCCTTGTTCATTTTTTAAAAGAAAAAAGATTATGAGAAAGACTGTATTGGTTAGCTGCTTATTGAATTTCGTTTTTGCCTTTGCCTTTGGGCAGGCGTATAAAGGACAACTTGATTTTTCAAAAGTTCCGGTTCCGGGGCAACATTATCAATCAGAATACACATTTGATACAACGCTGAATGCAGCAGCATGGACGACGCAGAAAAAGGGGTTGCATGTTTCATTTGCTACAACCGATGAATTGTTTTTCAGAAGCGAAGTTCCGGAATTGCAAAAAGAAGCGCTGACCTGGGAAGGTAAAGGATGGAAAGGCGAACGTTTAAATACCCAAATCCTGGTTTGGTCACCTGATACATTGAACCAGGTTCGTTTTACATTGAATAACCTGAAAGATGCAAAAGGAAGATCAATCAGCAAAAGCAATTTCAATATCAATATGGTTCGCTATGTGGTAAGCAACTATCCTTATGGTGCTAAAGATGCGGTCTGTGGCGCCAGTCCGTATAAGAATCTTTTCCTGATGCCTGATCGTTTTGAGTCTTTTGACCGCTTTGATTTACCGGGAAAAACGGTGCGGCCTGTATGGCTTTCTTTGGATATTCCTGCAGGTACGGAAGCCGGCGTTTATACCGGGACGATAGAAGTGAAATCTGTAAATACTTCCACTACCATGAACATTAAAATAAATGTTCAGAACCAGTTATTACCCAAACCTAAAGACTGGAAACACCGGCTGGATCTTTGGCAGAATCCGTGGGTGGTGGCCTGGGAAAATAATTTAAAGCCCTGGTCAGAGGATCACAAGTCTTTACTGAAGAAACATCTGAAACTCTATGCTGATGCAGGAGGAACTTACATAACTACTTATGCCGTGCATTCACCATGGTCTGATAATTCTTACATGATAGAAGGTGGAATGATTGACTGGATCAAAAAAGCAAATGGAAGCTGGAAATTTGACTACAAGATTTTTGATGAATACGTGGAACTGGCTATGAGTGTGGGCATAAATGAAGCTATCACTATTTATACGCCTGTTCCCTGGGGTTTTCGCTTCCGGTACATGGATGAGAAAACCGGCAATTATGTATATGAATCATGGGCGCCTGATTCCAAAGAATTCAAAGCCTTTTGGAATGTGTTCCTGACTGACCTGGAAAAGCATCTTAAACAAAAGGGCTGGTTTGAAAAAACCTACCTGGGGATCAATGAAAATGAGATGGCGCAAACGCTTGCCGCCATTAAGGTAATTAAAGAACATTCAAAAGATTGGAAAATTACTTATGCAGGCAACTGGCATAAAGAATTGGATACCCTGCTTGATGATTATTGCTTTTTATTTGGCCAGGAGTCTGATGTTAACGTCGTAAAACAAAGGGCGGCCCGTGGACAAACAACCACCTATTATGTATGTTGTAATCCGCCGGTGCCTAATAATTTTGTTTTCTCACCACCGGTAGAAGGCAGGTGGCAGGGCTGGTACACTGCGGCTCATGGATACGATGGATTCTTGCGCTGGGCTTATGATGCATGGCCCGCCGACCCGATGAGAGATGCACGCCATGAATTTTGGCCTGCCGGCGATTGTTATCTTATTTACCCAGGCGGCAATAGCTGTATTCGTTTTGAAAAACTAAGAGAAGGAATAGTGGACTATGAAAAGATCAGGATATTAAGAGCAGAGGCGGCCAAATCTAATGATAAGGAAGTGAAGGCATTAATTCAGCAATTGGATCAGCACCTGAAAATATTTTTAACGGAAAAAGATTTTACCACTGATAAGATAACTGCTGACATGGATAAAGGCAAAAAGATTTTGGAACAACTAGGTGATAGGTTGGCGAAGAAAATATTGTAGCCGGCTGAACTATCAGAGTGGAAATATTTTAATCACCACCATTATACCCGAACGAAAAAGATATGAATAGACGAAATATTGTAATGCTGATAATCGTGTTACTTTTTACAGTTAAAGGATTCAGCCAGAAAAGCAATGTTACCAGTACTGAATACGATGAATATATACTGACCCATGAATTAACGCCTGTCGGTCCTGTTCCTACTGCCTTTGACCCTAATGGCGTGTATCCTTATATCAGTTATGCAGAAACCTCCAACAGGCCTGTTGCAAAAAAATACCGTTTTGTTACATTGGAAAATGAACATCTAAAGGTCACTATATGCCCTGATCTTGGTGGCAAAGTATATTCAATGGTCCATAAACCATCAGGAAAGGAAGTATTGTATGTTCCTGATGTAATCCGCTATACAAGGATTTTACCCAGGTTTTATTTTGTAGCTGGCGGTATCGAAGTAAGCTTTCCTATTTCTCATTCACCTACTCAAAATGAAAAGGTGCTTTATAAAATTGATAAAATAAAAGACAGAACATACGTTACCTGTGGTGAAAGAGAATTACGTTTTGGCATGCAATGGTCGGTAGAATATTCATTGGGCGGTAATGATCATTTTTTAACCCAACGGGTGATCTTTCATAATCCTGGTGCATCAGCTTATCCCTGGATGTCCTGGTCTAATGCGGCAATACCTTCTTCACCTGAAACAAAATTTGATTTTCCGAAGGGAAGAGTGTTGTCTCATTCATCAAAGGTTGATACCATCAATTGGCAGGAGCAGGGGCCAAAAACGGAATCGGATATTAAGGAAATGACCGGTTATTTTTGGATGACCAAAGATGCCAATGCCTTCGGCGCCTTTACGCCTTCTTCAGGAACCGGGTTATATCATATCGCCGATGAAAAGATCGCCTCCGGCATCAAACTCTGGAGTTATGGTGTGGGTGATGACAGCGCATGGTCAACGCTTAGCACGGCCAAACATCAAACTTACCTGGAGATACAAGGCGGCCCCATTGGCGATCAATCTATCAAACTGGAAATGCAGCCCAAACAAACAAGGTGGCATGTGGAATATTGGTTTCCGACAGATAAAGAATTAAATATTTATTCATTAAAAGTGCCGTCTATACAATTAAGGCCCACTACTGATATTCCGTTATTTCAATGGGCAAGAACTAATGAAGTTAAAGTATGGAAAGACTTACAAAGTGCACAACGCAATAAATCTACGCTACCCGAACCACCGTCAGTTGAAGATAATCTTTGGGCTCCTTCCGGAATGGAAAACCTGGATGCAGCCTTTGCATATGCCATAAAAAACAGCAATGGTCAGGCAGCAGATCTTTGGAAATATTATTATGGCACATGGTTGGCCGGAACTGGCAAAAATGAAAAGGCAATCGAAATTCTTTCTGAAACCAAAACAGGACTGGCCAAAGCATTGCTGGCACGATTGCTAAAATTAAAAGGTGATATGGAAGCAGCCCGAAAAGCCCTTGAATCCATATCAGAAAAATGGATCCGGATTCACCCACAGGTTATTATTGAAAGAGATAAAGTACTGCGAAATCTAGGGTTGCAAACTATTCCTGAACGTGAAAAATGGTTGGCGAAAGTAGCTGCTTTAAAGGATGAATGGATTATTGAAAGAAGAGTTCAGTTATTGATAGATAAGAATGAAGCTCAGGAAGCTAAAGACTTACTATTATCAACAAACTTCCAAAAAGTACATCAAACATATACACGAACCGGGTTATGGAAACAGATAACTGATAAATTGCAGATTCCGTTTATGCCCATACCAGCACAATTGGGTGAAGACCACCTGGCTAATTTTGGCGCTTACCGGGAATATGAATAGCCATTTTTATTTTCTTGAATCCTTATTTCTTCTTTTAAGAAAATAATTGAGTACGACAGGGAAATTTAAAACGATAAACATTTTGGCCGGAATCTGGTAAATTTTAATGAGGCATTTTATTTCCTTTGCCTGTTTGATTCAGTGCCTCTCTCAATCCTCTTGCTAATTTTTCAGCAGACCCCACTCCCCAATAATGTAGAAAAAAAATGCGCGGTTGCTCATGTATCATGTGATTGTGTAAAGCAACCACTTCAATCCCATTTTCAATTAATGCTTTTATCACCGGCTCTACTTCGTTTTCCAACATGGTGAAATCTCCGGCTACTGCGGCTTTGTCTTCTGTTCCCTGCCAGGCAGCCCATGTATTAAAACCACCAAAATTGGTAACCGGTATTCCATGTTCTTTTAAAGTAACGTCAGGACGGCCTATTGTGTATTTATAAACTCCTTTACTCATTTCTCCTTTATATCCAATGATGCCATCCAGTTTTTTGGTATCAATAGTGTTTACTACACTATCGGCAGATGCAGAGGAGGGATTTTTTCCTCTCAGTTGAGTTACTTTATCAAAAAGGGATTTTACTTTTTGTGCCATCAAATCTGTTTTTCCCATGCCGCCAATGTGCATGTACATAACGTTGGGATGATTGCGGATAAAATGATTGTGAATAGCCGAAATCGTTAAGCCCTGGCGGATAACTTCCTGTTGAAAAGGGCCAAGATCGGTTTCCGTAAGTATCATGTCGCCCATGATCATGGCGCCATCAGAATAAGGAGTAAATGCTACCCAACTACCCAGTCCCATCGCAGGTATAATTTTAAAACCATCAACGGTAACATTCAAATCATTTTGCGCCACCGTAATTTTATATTGACCATTATTTTCCTTTCCCTTCATGCCGGTAATTTTTTCAATGGTTGCAATATCAAGTGGTTTTACAGAAGCCATTTCCATTTTTTGCATTTGATCTTTCCCGGGCACTTTTTGTTGGCCGGCACAAAAATTAAAAACAAAAAGCACCAGGATTAAAAACGGGATAATCTTTTTCATGATTCAATTTTTATTGGTTAAAATAAATTCGAAGTGTTTTAATAGGTTAGCCACTCTTTGCCATAATCAAATATGGAGCCGATGCAATGATTCTTCATTGGATTAGCAGCCGCATTCTGTAAGCATTCATAGCGGTAATGCCTAACTTTTTTATCAGGCGATTATTTACAATCACCCCAACAGGAGCGCCTATGATGGGTACCAGTTGGGCCATCTTAGCAATATCAAGATAGTCTCTATATTCCTGCTGGAAACTTCTCCATTCAAACTGGTTAATGTCTTCCGGAAGGTGCTTTCTCTTTTCTTCCCAATCCGTCATTTTTATATAAACATTCCTGCGATGCACATCACTGGAAAATGCCAGCTCAAAAATGTGAAGCAGGTAAACCCTTTCTTTATAATCATTTACATCGAAGCCATAAAGAGCAGCTATTTCAAACAAAAGTTTTATTTTAATTCCTATTAGAATTGGGAAATCAGCAAGGCCGAGCAAGATGCCGCCCGCACCGGTGATACCGCCTTCCACTGCCGCCGTTCTTCTGTACCAATTAATTTTATTTTGAACCGCCATTTCACGCGTCTGCAAATCCACGTTCAATATGGGTGATGAAGTAGTATGCTTTGCACCGAATAATACACCGCGTATCATTTGTTTGATAGTAACTGTTATCGCGTTATGTACTTTTTCAGGTATCCAGGTATTTATTTTTGTCTGGATCTTTTTGGAAAGGTTATTCAACAGGGAAGGCCTGCGTAGCATTTTCTTTTGCCAGGTTACTAATTCTTTTTGAGCAAACAGGCTATAGTCGTCCATCTGATACCTTTTATCAAAAGTACTCATTGCTGAAACCAATTCATTCAAATAATGGCAGGAATTGGTTTAAAATAATTTAAGCCCAATCGCAAAACTTACTGAACCAAAATCCTCTTTAGTTTCCACATCCCGGTTAAACACATTGATGTAGGAAAATTTACCTGTCCATTTTTGATTCGTATCAAAATAAAATCCCAGGGAAGGTTTAATGCCCAACAAAGTTCGCCCATGTATGAAACTTGGGCCAGCGGTAAAGGACAAATAAAAGTTTTGAGCTGGTTGAAATGAGGATCCTATAAACAGGTTTACCATTCCAGGAACATCGTCTATGAGAATACCGTTAGCCCGCGCTCTCCCAACTTTATCGTCCATAAGATATAAGTCACCTGTCAGTTCGATAGTAGGTTTAAAATTGGTTTTATTATTGAAAAAAGTCTGAAGGCCAAGACCAGCGCCCCAGGGATTATTGCCCAACGTAATGTCGTATATAGTATTGGTATATTGAGCAAACAAATAAGTGGATACTTTTTTTTGTGTTTGCCCAAAGCCCTGCATCAAAAAGAAACAGAGCAGGAAGATTGAAATGATCTTCCGCATAACTAAAGAATACGTCATAATAATTTTTATTAGTAGACAACTAAATGAGGGGAAAGCTGCATCCTCACATAAATGACGTGCATACTGACGCGCGGGAATTTTTAATCTTAATGAAAAAATTTTATTTCAACTCTTCCTTTATTTCCCACACCAATGCGCTTGCGCCAAGGATGGCCGCATCAGATTCTTTCAACTCACTGAACAACAATTTCACTTTATTTTGAAAAATAGGCAGCAGGTTTTTTTCCATATTTTCTTTTACAGGGTCTAACAAAAGATTGCCCGCTTTGATAACGCCA
>DATCWN010000008.1:0-2549 GCA_036566285.1 Hanamia sp. | reverse complement strand
TGCCGTGGTTGAACGACAGAGGAGAAATAGAGATAAACAGGGGATACCGCGTACAAATGAGCAGCGCCATTGGCCCTTATAAAGGAGGCTTACGATTTCACCACAGCGTAACACTGAGCATTCTTAAATTCCTGGCTTTTGAGCAGGTGTTTAAAAACAGCCTGACAAGTCTTCCAATGGGGGGTGCAAAGGGAGGATCTGATTTTGACAGTAAAGGAAAATCAGACAATGAAGTGATGAAATTTTGCCAAAGCTTCATGACTGAATTATACCGACACATAGGATCCAACGTAGATGTGCCCGCTGGTGACATTGGTGTGGGCGGTAGAGAAATCGGTTATCTTTTTGGACAATACAAGCGCATCAACGGCCGCTTTACAGGAGTGCTTACAGGCAAAGGAAGCGAGTATGGTGGCAGCCTGATTCGCCCGGAAGCAACTGGCTATGGCCTGGTTTATTTTGCGGAAGAAATGCTGCAAACTCGTGGACAATCGCTGAAAGGGAAGACGATTACCGTTTCCGGCTCAGGAAATGTATCACAATACACCATTGAAAAATGTATTGAAGTGGGCGCCAAAGTGGTTACGCTATCAGATTCTGAAGGGTTTGTTTATGATCCGCAGGGAATAGACCGTAAAAAGTTGGATTTTATTTTTGAATTGAAAAATCAACGCAGGGGCAGGATTAGCGAATACGCCAAAGAATTTAATTGCGAATTTTTTGAAGGGGAACGCCCCTGGAAAATACCCTGCGACATTGCCTTTCCGAATGCGACCCAAAACGAACTGGACGGCGACGATGCCCGTACCCTTATGGAAAACGGTTGTTTCTGCGTAGCAGAAGGCGCTAATATGCCTTCCACCACAGAAGCCGTTCATGAATTTATTAACGCAGGGATTTTATACGGACCGGGAAAGGCAGCTAATGCCGGCGGAGTAGCCGTATCGGGACTAGAAATGTCACAAAACTCACTTCGCCTTTCATGGACACGCCATGAAGTGGATACCAAACTGAAACAAATCATGAAACAAATTCATCAAAAATGCGTGCAATATGGAACCGGGAAAGATGGCTACATCAGTTATGAGAAAGGCGCAAACATAGCCGGGTTTGTAAAAGTTGCGGATGCCATGATTGCGCAAGGGGTGGTTTAATAGTTTATTGGTTGATTAATTAACTGGTTGGTTAGTTAATTGGTTCAATCATTTCATCTTAATTCTTGGATCAATAATTCCATAAAGCACATCGGCTAAAATATTAATCAGCACAAAAATGGTGGCGGCGAGAAGTACGGAACCCATTACCACCGGGTAATCTAATTTTTCCAAAGCATCCACGGTTACTTTGCCAATTCCTTTCCAGCCAAAGATATATTCAACAAAAAAGGCACCTGCTAAAAGTTCGGCAAACCATCCTGTAATAGCCGTTATTACAGGGTTTAAGGCATTTCGTAAAGCGTGGCCAAACACTACCCTTCTCTTACTTAACCCTTTTGCATAAGCGGTTCTTATATAATCCTGGTTGAGTACATCCAGCATAGAACTTCTTGTCAATTGTGTAATGATGGCCATTGGCCTGATGCCCAGCGTGAAAGCGGGTAATATTAAGTTCTTTAACGTCAAATATTTTTCTCCCGTAACCTGGTCTATGTTGAACCAACTTCCGGTTAGCGATAATCCGGTATAATCGTGCAGCACCAACCCGAACAAATAAGCAATCACAATGGCCATAAAAAAGGAAGGCGCCGAAATACCGATGACGCTTGCAAATACAGAAGAAGTATCCAGCCAGGTGTTTTGTTTTACGGCGGCTAGTATGCCAAGAAAAATTCCAAAAATGATCGCGAAAAACATAGCGGCGCACGCAAGAAGAATCGTTCCCGGCAAGGCTTCCATCAATACTTCCGTTACTTCCTTTTTGGTTTGATAACTTCTGCGCAGGTAGGGAGCTTTTATTCCGATCTTGGTATTCCCTCCAATAAAAAAACCGTGTAAATTCTTATCTTTTATTTCCTGTTTGGAATGAATGGCTACCGGTGAAATATCATTGGCATACAAAAGAAATTGTTTCCATTTCGGTTGATCGAGGTAAAGCTCTTTGCGGATATTATCCATTGTTTTTTTATCGCCCGTTTGCCCCAACACCATTCTTGCGGGGTCGCCAAATGCCTGGAAAATCATAAATACAACTATCACTACACCTGCCAAAACAAGAATTCCATACAATAGTTTTTTTATGAGAAATTGAAACATGTTTATTGTAAGGGTTCAGAATTGTAAAGTTCAGAATGGAGGTCCTGATGGCTGCTAACAATCGTCAGAATCAGAATTGCATTTTCAAGTTCCTCATAAACGATGAGATAATCTCTGACTATTTTTATTCTCACATTTTCAATATCAGTTAGCTTTCCAATTTTAGGATGTTCTGAAACCAATTTCAATACTTCCTTAAAAAGCTTATTTAATTTGATACTATAATGATTTGATTGATTTCTTTGATTCCAGTAATAAAAAATATTCCTTCGATTGGCATCTTTTTTTTGACCAGAT
>DATCWN010000073.1:0-2677 GCA_036566285.1 Hanamia sp. | reverse complement strand
ACTACCTCTTTGGGTGAAGGTGTTTTCGTGATAAAGGGACCAGAGTGTTATTACATTTTTGCATCCCGGGGAAGATGTTGCTCAGGATTGCAAAGCACGTATCAAATGGTTATCGGCCGTTCAAAAAACATCACCGGTCCTTATCTTAATAAAGAAGGAAAGAACTGGGTTGATAATAATTATTCTCTTTTTCTCGCAGGCGATTCCACAGAGCCTGGCCGTGGTCATAATGGTTTTTTTACGGAAGGGGATACTACATTTATTGTCTATCATGCTTACACCCGTTCTGCCAACGGGGCCTCATTGCTGAATATAAAAACATTGTATAGTGATAAAGATGGCTGGCCAACGATGCAACCCACGGGGAAATTATTCAAGAGGGAAAATTGAAGAAGAATGAATCAGAACGGCAATTGTAGCACAGTTATTTAATCACTAAAATTCGGTATAAGCACCAATAAAATATATCAACTAAACTCAGAAATATGAACGTTTTAAAGCGATTAAGAATTCAGCTGCTTTTGCCTTTACTTTTAATTGGCTCATTGGTAAAAGGGCAGGTTGCTCAAACTCCACCAATGGGATGGAACAGTTATAATTGCTTTGGCTCCGCTGTTCATGAAGATGAAGTAAAAGCGAATGCGGATTATGTATCTCAACACCTGAAACAATTTGGGTGGCAATATGTGGTAGTTGATTTTTTATGGTCTTTCGATAATCCTCCCGGCAGCAAAATCGGAAACCCGTTTCAAATGCGGCTTCAGGATGGTTCTTATGTTCCCTGGCTGAGTATGGATCAATGGGGAAGGCTTACACCACATGTCAATAAATTCCCGTCTTCCTTTGGTGGCAAAGGCTTTAAGCCATTGGGAGATTATATTCATTCGGCGGGTTTAAAGTTTGGAATACACCTGATGCGTGGCATTCCGCGACAAGCCGTTTGGGCCAAATCTCCTGTTATGGGAACCAATGGCATTACCGCGGATATGATTGCAGATACCAGTTCTACTTGTCCATGGATGAACCAGATGTATGGCCTGGATATGTCGAAGCCCGGCGCTCAGGAATACCTGAATTCTTTATTGAAATTATATGTGGAATGGGGCGTGGATTTTTTAAAAGTAGATGACATAGCGCGGCCTTATCATACCGCAGAAATTGAAGGATATAAAAAGGCAATTGACCATTCAGGAAGAGAAATTGTATTGAGTCTTTCTCCCGGCGAAACAACCCGCAAAGACGCAGCCCATGCGTCGCAATACGCCAATATGTGGCGGATGGCGGATGATTTTTGGGACAATTGGAAAATGATGCTGCATATGTTTGACTATGCCAAAACCTGGGAAGGCGTTGGCGGCCCCGGCCACTGGCCCGATTGCGATATGCTGCAGATTGGAAAATTATCTAAACGAGGTCCTGTGGGGCCTGAGCGCTATAGCAGGTTCAATGAAGATGAATTATATACGCACATGAACTTCTGGTGCCTTTACCGTTCGCCATTAATGATAGGAGGCAACCTTCCGGAAAACAGACCCATAGAAGAAAAATTATTTACCAATGCAGAAGTGCTTGCTGTAAATCAAAAGGGTGAAAATCCAAAACAGGTTTACAAAAAAGATGGCAGTATGGTGTGGGCGTCTCATGTTGCGGGAAGTAAGGATTTGTATGTTGGCCTTTTCAATATTGGTGAAGAGGTTCATGATGTATCAGTTGATTTCAAATCGCTTGGGCTCAATGGAAAAGTAATAGTCCGTGACCTGTGGAAGCAGGCTGACGTGGGTTCTTACAAAAAGCAATACAGTCAAAAAATAAATCCGCACGGTTCGGCTTTATTGAAATTATCGGTTAAATAACTGGTTGAAGATTATTTTTCTGATTTTTCAAATGAGGAGATAATAAACTTTTCGGATTCAATGCAAGCCGCTTTTATAGACTATAAATTAAAAAGTATAAAAACCATAAATGAAAACTTTGGTATTGACTCAACCTCAATTTTTTGAGTACAAGACTTCCGAAAAGCCTGTTCTGACAGGAGGAAATGCAATTATAAAAATAAAGCGAATTGGTGTTTGCGGAACAGACTTCCATGCCTTTGAAGGGGTGCAACCTTTTTTTGAATATCCGCGCATATTAGGGCACGAACTTTCTGGTGAATTAGTAGCATTTGATGAGGCGCCCGGTTTTGAAATTGGTGAAGCAGTCACCTTTATTCCTTATTTCAACTGCGGCCACTGCATTGCCTGCCGCATGGGAAAACCCAATTGTTGTAGTAGTATAAAAGTATGTGGAGTACATCAGCATGGCGGAATGGTGGAGTATCTTTCAGTGCCTTCTTATTCCTTGGTGCATGGTGAGGGTTTAAGTTATGATGAATTGGCGCTGGTGGAACCATTGTCTATCGGTGCGCATGGTGTACGCAGGGCAGCCATACAGGAAGATGAATTTGTTTTAATTGTTGGTGCAGGGCCTATTGGATTAGGGGCGATGGAATTTGCGCGCATCGCCGGAGCCAAAGTAATAGCTCTTGATATTAATGATTCCCGGTTGCAATTCTGTAAGGACAAACTGAAAGTGGCGCATACCATAAATGCGCTTGCACCGGATGTAAATCAACAGTTGATTGACATTACCAACGGTGATATGCCCACCGTAGTAATAGATGCAACAGGAAGCTTAA
>DATCWN010000375.1:0-4370 GCA_036566285.1 Hanamia sp. | reverse complement strand
GAGATTGAAAAAGTTTTGAAAGGAAACGTTGTAGCATTAGATACTTCTTCACTCAAAGTGGTCAATGCTGACAGGGTTCCGGTCGAAAAAAGAAAAAAGAAAAGAAGATGAAGAAGGATTAAGGAACAAAAAATAAGAAATAAGAAAGTGAAGCTAGCCCTGAAAAGGCGTGATTGTAAACATTGGGCGAAGCCCTATGAAAAAAAATGAAAGACAGAAAAGAAAGTAATAAACAACTAATGAAGTATGCCGGTATGGGCATGCAGTTTTTAGTGAGTATAGGCCTAGGTGTTTTTATAGGATTAAAAACAGATGAATGGTTGCATTTTTCGTTTCCTTTGCTGGTGTGGCTGCTGCCGCTGCTGATGATAATTGGTATTACTATAAAAATAATTAAAGACACTACTCAAAAATGAAGCATCCTCTTATAAAAAAATTGATTCCCGTTTTGTCGCTTTTCATTTTCGTGAATATATTGCTTTTGATTTTTAAAAGTATCCTGACCGGTTATGGGTTCGATGTTAATTTTATTCTTGGCGCCAATGTGGTTTTATTTTTATTGAGCCTTTCCGGTTTTTTCATACAAACCAAAGGAGTGCGTTCGTCAAATATTAACGCTTTTATCCGCGGAGTATATTCTTCTGTTTTATTGAAGATGTTTATTATCATGGCCGCCATTCTTATTTATATTTTGGCCGCGGGTGGCAATGTAAATAAGCCGGCGTTGTTTACCTCCATGGCTATTTATATTTTATACACCTCTGTAGAGGTAATCCAGTTAATGAAAATCGTACGCAAGAAACCTAATGCCTAAGAAAGAATCTCCGCTACAGCAGTTAAATGAGTATTTGCCGGAAGGTGCTTTCGACAGTGTGGTGGATTATATTATTGCACATAAAGTACACCTAACGGTTACCCGTGAACGCAGTACGATTCTTGGTAATTACAGGAGCCGGCATTCTGATAAAAATCACAGGATTAGCGTAAATGGCAATCTCAATAAATATTCTTTCTTAATTACTTTGTTGCATGAGCTTGGGCATCTTTTAGCGTTTGAAAAATATGGAAATAAAATTCCGGCGCATGGTGCGCAATGGAAAAATGAATACAGTAAAATACTAGCCGTGTTTATTTCAAAAAAAATATTTCCAGCGGATATTGAAAACGAATTATTGCAAACATTGAACAATCCCGCGGCTACTTCCTGCGCGGAAACTTCGTTGCTGAGGGTTTTAAGAAAATACGATACGCACAAGCCCGGAATTTTTTTGCTGGAAGAATTGCCGGATAAAAGTTTTTTCAGGGTAAAGAACGGAAGGGTGTTTAGTAAAGAAAATAAAATCAGGAAACGCTATTTGTGCAAAGACCTGACGACTAATAAATTATTTTTGTTTAGCCCGGTTGCGGAAGTGGAGTTGGTCAGGTGAATGGTCAATGGTGAATAAGGAAAAAATGAAGAATTGTTTGGGTTAAAATTATTTAGTTACCTCAATCATTTTTTATGAGTAAAGAAAGATTACTTGCTTTCAGTGATGGGGTTTTTGCCATCATCATTACCATTATGGTTCTTGAATTGAGGCCACCTGAAGGCGATACTTTTGCTTCGTTGAAACCCTTGTTGCCAAAGGTTATCAGCTATATCCTGAGTTTTATTTACATTGGTATTTATTGGAATAATCACCACCACCTGTTTCAGATAGTAAAGCATGTAAGTGGAAGGGTTTTATGGAGAAACCTTCATTTGCTTTTCTGGCTTTCATTGGTGCCTTTCGTTACCGCCTGGATGGGCGAAAATCATTTTAGTTCAAATGCTGTAATTCTTTATGGCATTATTTTACTGATGAATTCAATAGCTTATTATTTTTTACTGCATTCGCTCCTCGCGCTTCATGGAAAAGAATCTTTGCTTTCCTATTCAGTTGGCAAAGACTTTAAAGGGAAAGTTTCATCCGTTATTTATATAGTTGGAATTGGATTATGTTTCATCAATGCATGGATAGGTTTTGCTTTGTATTTGTTTGTGGCTATGATATGGTTTATCCCGGATAAAAGAATTGAAAGAAAAGAAATTATTGAAAGCGAAAATGCAGATGGCAAAAAGTGGAACTCTAAACTCTAAACTTATATTTGTAGAAAGCTGTCTATTATTTCAAATATTGTTTCCATATTAAGCAATCCTATAGAATATTTAAAAGGCGTAGGCCCTGTAAGAGGAGACCTTTTAAAAAAAGAAGCAGGTATTTTTACTTTCAATGACCTCCTCGAATATTATCCTTTCCGGCACATTGACCGTACTAAAATTACTCCTGTCAGCAGCATAAATTCTGATACCGATTATGTACAGGTTTTGGGTAAAATTACTTCTGTAGAAATTTTGGGTGAAAAACGCGGAAGGCGGCTGGTAGCCACACTTTACGATGGCACAGGCGAACTGGAACTGGTATGGTTTCAGGGTATTAACTGGATAGAAAAAATTTTGCACATTGGAGCAAGGTTCAGGGTTTTTGGTAAAGCCGGATTCTTTATGAACAGCCCACAAATTTCTCATCCTGAAATGGAATTGGTTACAGAAGAAAAAGTGGAAACCAAAAACTTTTTGGAGCCTGTATATGCCAGTACAGAAAAATTAAAAGCAAGAAGTTTGGGCGGCCGGCAAATAGCCCAACTTACTTACACTTTGTTGCAATTACTCTCAGAAAAAGATATTCCTGAAAATATTCCGGAAAGTATTTTAAAGACATTCAGATTGGTGAAAAGATTTGATGCTTTTAAAGATATTCATTTTCCAAAAACACCAGTCGATTATGAAAATGCGGTAAAGAGATTGAAGTTTGAAGAGCTTTTTTTATCGCAACTACGGATGGGATTAATAAGGCTAAAGCGCCACACCTTTTCTAAAGGAATGGTGTTTGAAAAGGTAGGAGATTTCTTTAATGATTTTTACAATAATCATCTTCCGTTTGAATTGACCGGCGCTCAAAAAAGAGTGTTGAAAGAAATAAGAAAAGACCTGGGAAGCGGCAGGCAAATGAATCGCCTTTTGCAGGGTGATGTGGGCAGTGGCAAAACGATGGTGGCTCTGATGGCCATGCTCATTGCCGCCGATAATGGTTTTCAAAGTTGCTTTATGGCGCCTACAGAAATACTGGCGCGCCAGCATTTTGAAAGCCTGAAAACCATGCTCAATGGTATTCCTGTAAAAATCGGCATACTTACCGGCTCATCTACTGCAAAAGAAAAAAGAGAAATGTTGCAACAATGTGCCGATGGAAGTTTGCACATAATTACGGGTACACATGCCCTGATAGAAGATGCTGTTCAATTTAAAAATTTGGGACTTGCCATTGTAGATGAGCAGCATCGTTTTGGTGTGGCGCAAAGGGCCAGGCTTTGGAAGAAAAACGAAATTGATCCGCACATTTTAGTGATGACGGCAACGCCTATCCCACGCACTTTAGCGCTCACTGCTTATGGTGATTTGGATTACAGTATCATGGATGAAATGCCGCCGGGAAGAATACCCATTACTACTGTCCATCGTATGGAATACAAAAGGCCGCAGGTAATGGATTTTATAAAATCTGAAATACAAAAAGGCCGGCAGGCCTACATCATTTACCCGCTTATTGAAGAATCGGCAAAGATGGATTTTGAAAATTTGATGAAAGGATATGAAGAAGTGAAAGCCTATTTTCCCGAACCCAAATATTATATTAGCATGGTGCATGGGCGACAGAAATCTAAAGAAAAGCAAATAAATATGAACCGCTTTGTAACAGGCGATACTCAGATTATGGTTTCTACAACGGTGATTGAAGTAGGTGTAAATGTGCCCAATGCGAGCGTGATGGTTATTGAAAGCGCCGAAAAATTTGGGCTGCCGCAATTGCATCAGTTAAGAGGAAGAGTGGGCCGCGGCAATGAAAAAAGTTATTGCATTCTTATTACCAAAGTAAAACTATCGGCAGATGCCAGGCACCGGCTTAAAATAATGTGCGAAACCAATGACGGATTTAAGATTGCAGAAAAAGACCTTGAAATTCGCGGCCCCGGAGACATAGAAGGAACAAGGCAAAGTGGATTGCTTAATTTTAAACTGGCCAACATCATCGAAGACAAAAATATATTGGAAGCCGCCCGGCATACCGCGCAAAAAATAATAGACGAAGACCCCGCTTTATCTTCGGCAGATAATTTGTGCTTAAGAAATTATCTCGCCGCGAAAAAAGGAAAAACCGTTTGGAGCAAAATTTCATAGGAGGAATTTAAGTAAGATGTATTGTTAATTCGCTATTAAATAAAAATGGGAAATTTAAATTTCAATCTTCTGATGTAATTGTTTCGTAAATTTATTTCGGGTTTGTAATAAA
>DATCWN010000279.1:0-8970 GCA_036566285.1 Hanamia sp. | reverse complement strand
TGTTAGCACCAGTATTACTTACGCTTGAATGCTTTCACTGCTTTTTTAATTTCTTCTATGCTTTTTTCGGTTGCATCATTTGTGGTTCCAAAAAGTATATAGTATAATTGGTCACTGAAAAGAATTACCTGATATATATTTTCGGTTTCACTTGTCTTTTTATTCTTTCCTTTTGCATATATCTCATAACCAGAAATTCCGTCAATTGAAACTTCATTTACGTATTTTATATTTTCAATTTCAATAGGTGTTTGTTTTAGCCTGTTAATCGAAAATAGTTTTTTGTCCTCTTGAGTAATTTGAGAAAACGATTTTGCTACTATCAATTTGGTTTTGTCTTTTGAGGAAGTTGGAACCTGACCATCAACAGTAAATATTAAGGAGTTAGAAATACTTTTTCCAAACTTTAGCTTCGTCTCTGAAACGTCTATTGAATAGTCAAGAGATTCAAATGGGTTAATTTTTTTGTCTGCTTCATAATACACCGTCAGCATAGATTTTTTTATCTCCTCTCCAATCTTTTTTAAGTTTTGAGGGTAAACTCCATTAATCATCATTGTTTCGTTCTCAGAACCAAATACAAAAATGTATTTTGTATAAATGTTTCCGTATGCATTCTGTGTCCCTGTCACGAAAATTGCAGGCAGTCCGTTAATAGTCAGATTTTCTATATGGCTAACCTCAACGCCTTTACTCAACATATTATCTTTAGTAATTCCTTTTGAAGTCTCCGAATATGGACCGGGAATGTCTAGTATCATTATGGTCGAACCACTTTCTGTCTGTTGAAGTCCTAAAAAATTAATACCGTCGGTAAATCCTTTAGGAGGGATTAAACTAATTTTTGTCCCTTTGATGTTGTGATATTTTTCAGTTAGTTTGTTCTCAAATTTCTTCTGTCCAACTGAGATTAGACAAAAAGAAATAAAAACGGTCGTCAAAATTGTCTTTATCATACTGTGTCGCTCTTTTAATATTGGTGCTAATGGGCAGGCATTGGCGATGGTGGGCAATTTATAACTTTCAGACTTATTGGTCTTTAATAATGCCGTCATAATAATTGAAAATTTCTATTGTTCTTTTCACAACCAACTCTGCATATGAACTAACAGCAATATTAGATCGGATTGTCCCACCACCAGAATATTCTTCTTGAATCATTGTCCCTATAAGTATGGCTTCAGCGTCACGATATGCAAGCCAGGCTCTTTGTGCGTTAATAAGAGTTTTTTGGTCGTCAGATTTAAGAGCTTTTAAAAGTTTGTTGTAATATTTGTTCAGTAACCTGTCATAGGAAGCAGTCATTTCTTCAACTGTTATATTCATTCCTAAAGTTGAATAGTCAATGTCCATACGTTTTGAAACTAATTGTTCTATCCGGAAAGTGTCCAAAGAAAATTCAATTAGTTCAGCAGTCAGGTCTTGTTTGGAAAGTTTTTGTTTAAATGCAGGTATTTGCTTTTCAATGTCCGATTTTAGTTGTTGCAAAATCTGTGGCGTTATCTCTTTCGGTCCATCGTTTTGTCCAAAAGAGACGTGTCCGGCAAGGGCAAGAATTGTTAGTAGTATTAGTCGTTTCATATAATTATGAGGTCGCTGGAAGTTTGCAGCCGACGTTTGTATTTATGCTAAAATACGCTTGTTTTTTTCAAACATTTTTTTATAGGTTATGCCCTGGTTCGGTGTGTCACGAAAGATTTCTCTATCCATGTATAGGGAGCCACTTTTTTGCCCGCATCAAATGGCTAAAATGGGCAGTTTATGGCTTCTTGCAGCAGAATTCTGAATCGCATCCTGCCATCTTTGATCTCTTTTAAACATAGCTTCTAATTCTAACTCAGCCTTATCTAAATGATGATTGAAATCTTTTACATCCTTTTCAGAAAAATCATCACAAGGCAGCACTATTTCCCTGTAATAATTAATACCGCCTAAGAGCTGATTATAAAAGCCGGAAAAATATTTTTCTTTCTTTTTGTCCATCGGTGCTGACTCTTTTGAAAGTTGTTCTTTCAAATAATTGATATAAATAAACAGTTCATTAATAAACATGTGCGGCCTGCTATTATCTGTTATTATGTCACTTCTTCCATAAATATGATCCGTCATTCCTTGTAGTGAAACCTCTTTGGAAAAATAAGCAATGTTAGGGCCAGGGCAAATGGTAACTGCAGTAAGATTTTTTAAAAATGGCTGCTCATATTTGTTCGCTGCTGCATTACTTAAACCGATACACAAACACTCTTTATCTAAAACCGTCTGCAACTCGCGCTCATATTCTTTTTCAGGTAAATTCAATGATTGCAATTGATTTATTTTTAGCTTCTGATATTTTGCAGAAGCTGTACAAATAGGTTCTTTGGTAAATTCCGTATTACTTACCAAATGCTTCTCTGTACAGGGGCTTCCCGGAATTCCTCTTTCTATTCTTTTCTTTTTTTCCAGATCAGAACTAGTACCTTTTAAATAATGGAAGGGAACACCAAGAGGCGAATTATTACTTAAGAATAAATCAGACTTTTTCGCTTTTTGTAATAATTGTAATGTTGGATCATCAACGGTAGTTGCTTCGGGAACCAATAAAAAAGGAGTACCCCAGCCAGTACTGTCAATGCCATAATAGTTATGTAAAAACATACATTCTTCATAAGTGCCTATTCCACCTTGCACGGATATTTTCAGCGGATGTGGATGAGTAAATGTAGTACCATATTTTGTTGCTAAAGTCTTATTGTATATTTCAAATAAAGTTGAGCTTAGTTCATTTCTTTTCAATTTAAATTCTTCCAATATTGGCCCCATTAAATATCCATCGGTAGCAAATGCATGTCCACCGCAGTTTAAGCCAGATTCTATTCTAAACTCACTCACCCATATCCCTTTTTTTGCCAGGTATTTTCCCTGGATTAATGCAGAGCGGTAATCACTCACTTTGATCACAATTTTCTTTTCAAACTGCCCAAGTTCTTTTGCATCAAATTCTCTTAGTTTTTCAATATAATTATACAAACGTGGATTCATACCGGCAGAGAAAATAACTGAAGAATTAGTAAGGCCACTTTTTGCATACCCTCTTAAAGCAGACAGAGCATCCGATCCATCTTCTATTAAAACACCATCTTTTGTATAATTGCTTTTGTCTAGTTTTGTCATGATGTTCACATCAATACTTCCGGCTCTAACATTATTTCTAAGAATTGCTTCAAGTTTTTCTTTTTCAATTTGATCTGAGGTTCCTGACATTTGCCGGTACAATTGTTTGAGCCTGCTGTCATCCGGCAGCATTTCAAAATATTTTACAATTTCGGAGCCTGTTTCAAATACCGATTTTTTTATTTTTTCTATCTGAGAAGTTACCATCGTGTTTACAAGATTTAAATAATCTGTAATTCTTTTCTCGCGGTAATTATCTTCTTTGGAAGTAATCGGAAACCAGGGTTCATTAATGCAAGAGTAATAGTGCTTGCGCATCGTTTCTATCAATCTGTCTTCCATAATAGAAATGACGGACGAAATACCATACTGAGCCACTTTTACAGGGGAATCAATAGTGAAAGCTAATCCCATAACAGGGATGTGAAATTTGTGAGGATTTGGATTCATAAAATGAGGTAACGGGTTATTTTCTTTAAATACTTTTTTAGGTAAACTTTGGAGAACAGGTGATTTATGATAATACAGATCAGGCAGATTTGATACTTTCTTTTTCTTCCCTTTGCCAGGAAAGCTTCTCAAAAATGCCCATGACATTATTTGTCATCTTCAATTGATCCAGCCGTATTGTCCAAACCACTCCGGAAATAGCGACTGCAACAGGAAATTTGTGATAATAATTTTTGGAAGCTTCTTTACATAACGGATCATTGAAATTCAATGCTTCACCAATAAATTGGATCCCCTTAATGGCCAACTTATTTAATTTGTCGGGCATGATGGTTCCCGACACTTTAGGGTTTTGCAATATCATCCTGGAATGGTACGAAGATTCGGGCGATTTAAAATAAAGCAATTTATCTATGCTGTTAAAAGCGAAAAAACAACTAAATGAATACGTTTGATTTATTTCGTTCACACAACTGATGGATGCCGCAGTTTGTCTTTTTAAGAAGTCAACGATTTTAGGGTTCATAAAGATATTTGGGGTATCTAATAAAAAAATATGGGTGTGAAATTAATAAATAAAGACAAATTTATCTTTATTTATTTTAATTTTATGATTTCCAATATTATGGTAGTCATTTTTAATAAGTATTACCTGTGATTAGTGTAACCAAAATTTTCAACTTCTAAGTGGCGCAGTCCTAACGGGCTACAAAAGTTTGTGTAGTAACATCATATGTTTTGCATTTAACAATAACCCTGTAAAAGAAAGACATGAAGAATTATACCTCCTGGCTTCGCTATTGATTTTAAGGAACTGAAAAAATGGTTTAAATGAGCTCTCATCTCATTTACTCATGCAAAACCAATAAAGGGATCTTTGTTTGATAAATCATTTTTTTGGTATGAGAAGCTTCAAGAAATTGAGTAATAAAGTTTCTTTTTCGTGTTAACATTATCAACAAATCTGTGGGTCGTTTTTTAAGAAATTTATTAATTCCTTCTTCAATATTATCTTCCTCAATAACGTTGAAAGAATGATTGTATTTATCCCACATCAAACCGCTACTCATTTTGCCTGCAATCATTTCAGCAGTCAGTTTTGAATCTTTCTTCTGAACATTTAATACCTGGATAAAAGGATCAAATTTTGTCATCAATTTTTCAAGAACAGAAAAATGAGTAAGAAGTTTTTCATCATTAAAATCAGAAGCAAGAGTAATGGAATCAATAGTTTGATAAGATGCGTTTTTCGGAATTACCAACAATGGAATAGAGGTTTTATCAATCATCGAAGTGGTAGTGCTTCCAAAAATGGAATTACTTTCCCCCTTGCCTTTCATACCCATCACAATAATATCCGAATGGTTTTCTTCGGCAACTTCATTGATGATGCTTACAGCATTGCCTTTTTTCAGAAGACTTTTGATTTTGACTGTAAATTTTTCTGTGATTTTTTCAATCTCTTTTTTCAAAAGTTTTTCATTATCAGCTTCCAATTCTTCATTAGAATCATAGACTTTAGTACCGGGCTGTTCATCAATAGCCGAAGTACCGGAATAAGCATGAACCAATAGTAACCCGGTATCAAAAGCATTGGCCAGGAAGGCTGCGTAGCTGACAGCATTAAAGGAAGCGTCTGAAAAGTCAATAGGGACTAATATATTTTTCATAATTTTTTTTGTAAAACTATTAGAGATGGCCAACAAAAAATATGATGATCATCGCTAAATAAAATGATTCTCATCAATAATAATTCAGATGATTGCAACTCACAAAGATCATGCGAGATTAAAGTATAGATGGGGCAAAACCAGAAGCATTTATAAGGCAACTCTTTTCTTCCAGATAGCTCCGGTGGTAATCCAGACCAGCCCGATTAGCATTAAAACTGCGGATGCAAATAAAGTAAGATTAGCAAAAGGTAATGGCTCTACTTCCATTGCTTCAAGCCCCTGTGACATTAAAATAATTTCCTGCAATAGAAAACCTGTAACAAATAAGATAATCCCTCCTCCATTTATATGGCGATGCACCTCTTTAAATATATGGTCGATATAACCTAAAATAAAAAAACTGATAATTCCAACAAATGATAAATGCAAATAACCAATAACTACAGGCCTGTATCCAAAAGCAAAATGACTTAAATAAGGGATGATAGAAAGCATTTGTAATATTATTTTTAAGATAAAAGCTACGGATGCCATGATCCATAAATACCTCGTAGCTTTTGAAAACACAGGAGGGGTGCGTTTTTTAGCAATTTTGAATAATCTTATAAAATAAATTAAAACAAGCAATTGAAACATCCCTGAAATCCCTCCGATTACATGTATGATCAGGGGTAGCTTCAACCAAAGAATAGAAAGTAAGTAAGTAGGCGCCACAGTGATCACCATTATTATAAATAATTTTTTACTCACAGAGGCCACTGGCAAAAATCCGAGTTTATAAAGCCAGGAAAACAACAACCCAAAACATACAAACAAAAACCAGCCATTGTATTGGAAATGCAGGAAAAAATAAAGAGCCTCAAAATAATAATCCTGCACCATTATATGATTGATCATTAACCATGCAAGTGCAAATGCGCCCAGTGATGAAATGGCCCAAAGCGCCAGGGCGGCTTTCAGCCATTTAAGCGCATAAGATTTATCCTGAACCTTTTTTAGATCGCGCCATAAATAATAAATAAAGAAGTAAGAAATAAAAATAGAAAGACAGGAAAAGGTAATAGAATACATTCCATAACTTTCTGCAATAAATGAAATAAACATTCCATAGGCTGCTATACAATTCACTAACAGTATCCGGTGATACTTTTTATAATTCGTTACCACACCATTCTGTTGAAGATAATCTACCATCAATGCCATTAATGCCAAAGTAACCCAACCTACAAATGCAAAATTAGAATGTCCATACAGCAGGTGTTTTTGATTTACTATGGGTAAAGGAAAATTGATCTTATACCTAAGTGTAACGCCTGCCAGCGCTACCACACAAAAATTAATGAGCGCTACCTGAATCCATTGCCGTGTTTTAAAAGTCCCGTTATTTATATTCATTAAAATCACTTTTACATCCGTTCAAAACTAAAATAAGTTTGGCACAAAATTTTTCAATCGAAAAATTAATGGTATGGTATATGATGTGAATCATTGAAATATTCATCCTTTTATGATTACGGTCATAAAAATGAGTACTTTGCTATTGTAATATTGCAAAGTAAAAAATCAAAATTTCTCATTTATGAAAAAAACAATTCTCATTTGTTCATTAGCATTTTCGTTATCCCTTTTTTTCGCCGCCTGCGGTGGTTCTGATAATAAAGAAAATCATGAAGCCACGGAACAATCATCTCAGGAAGCTGATGAGGCAAAAGATAAAACTACTGAAAATGAAAATCCTTCTTACGATCCCAATCGTGGGGAAGGTAAGTTTCATGATGTGCAATTGAGTGATAAGCTTGATGCAGCCATGGCTGCAAAGGGCGAAAAAATTTCTGAATTAAAATGCCAGTCGTGCCACAAGATGACTGATGAAAGGTTGGTAGGCCCAGGATGGAAAGGTGTTACCACACGTCACAAACCGGAATGGATTATGAACTTCATGACCAATACCGACGAAATGATCGACAAAGATCCTAAAGCCCAGGCCATGCTCGAAATTTGTATGGTGCGCATGCCCAATCAAAATTTAAGTGATACCGATGCGCGCGAAATTCTTGAATTTATGAGAAAGAATGATGGCGTAAAATAGTGTTCATTTTTTAGATTTTAAGCGGGGCATAATCTTTAAATGCGCTTCGTTTTTCAGAACTAATTTTTTAATAATCTTCTGACTGATGAAATTGATTTTTCATTGGTTCACTAAACTTTTGCTCTTTACTTTTTTAAATATTTTTCTTATTTCCTCAACAATATTACATTTTATGAAAAAGATTTTTCTTCCAACTTTATTACTAACAGCAACATTCATTTTGCTTGGCATGGCTGGCTGCAAACCAAAAAATGCTGCATCTGCCACAGGCGCAGATGCCGCCGCAAGAGTATATGTTCCTCCCGGGAAGTATGATGAACTCTACAATTTCGTTTCCGGCGGCTTCAGCGGGCAGGTAAGTGTTTACGGAATTCCTTCAGGTCGTTTGCTTCGCGTGATCCCGGTATTTTCTGTTGATCCTGAAAAAGGCTATGGTTATAGCGAAGAAACAAAACCTATGTTGAATACCTCACACGGTGAGGTTCCCTGGGGCGATCAGCATCACCTGGATTTATCACAAACCAATGGAGAAATTGATGGACGCTGGTTATTTGCCAACGAAAACAACACACCGCGTATTGCAAGAATTGATCTTAAAACTTTTCGCACCGCTGAGATTCTTGAAATACCCAACAGCGCAGGAAACCACTCCTCTCCTTTCATCACTGAAAATACAGAGTATGTAGTTGCCGGCACACGTTTCAGTGTTCCAATGGACAATGAAAACGGCGATATCCCGATTGATTCTTACAAGAAAAATTTTAAAGGAACGATCAGTTTTATCAGCGTAGCGCCAACTAACGGAGAAATGAAACTTGCTTTCCAGCTTTTATTGCCAGGTATGAACTTCGACCTGAGCCATTCCGGTAAAGGACCAAGCAGCGGATGGTTTTTCTTCAGCACTTATAATTCTGAGCAGGCACATACTTTATTAGAAGTAAACGCTTCAAAACGCGACAAGGATTATATTCTTGCCGTAAACTGGAAAAAAGCGGAAGAGTATGTAAAGCAGGGAAAAGGAAAAAAACAAACAGTAAAATATGCGCATAATAAATACGACGACGCAACTCACAGCGCTACTTCAACAATGGAAACTGAAACAACCGTTATAGATGTAAAAGATTTTCCTGACATTGTTTACATGATCCCTTGTCCTAAATCCCCTCATGGTTGTGATGTGGACCCTTCAGGAGAATACATTGTGGGAAGTGGAAAGCTTGCGGCATTGATTCCTGTATTTTCTTTCAGCAAAATACAAGCAGCTATTAACAACAAAACTTTTGATGGAGATTATGGTGGGATTCCTGTGATAAAATATGAAGCCGCATTACATGGCGAAGTTAAGAAGCCAGGCTTAGGCCCTTTGCATACAGAGTTTGATGGCAAAGGAAATGCTTATACTACATTCTTTATTTCTTCTGAAATTGTAAAATGGAGTCTTAAAGATTTGAAAGTTTTAGACAGGCATCCTACTTATTATTCTCCCGGCCATCTAATGATTCCGGGGGGTGATACAAGAAAGCCTTATGGAAAATATTTGATCGCCTACAATAAAATTACCAAAGACAGGTTTTTGCCAACAGGCCCTGAACTGGCACAATCTGC
>DATCWN010000203.1:0-2144 GCA_036566285.1 Hanamia sp. | reverse complement strand
GACCAGAAGATTGAGAAACTGAACCGAAGTACCGCCTTGCTCCGGGAAGATGGTACCGAAAAGATAAAAGAAGCGTATCCTTTTATAATGAATATCTGATAACCTTTTTTTAGGTTGAAGTTGAATCGGGCTTCATGCTTTTGCATGGGGCCTGTTTTTTTTGAAAATTCTTCCATTCCAAACAGAATTAAATACAGTCAACGGGATTTCTATAAATATTTATTTCACCTCTTTTTTCGCCTAAATTTGCACCACTTTTAAATTGAAGTTATGAAGACCACTCCGTTCACTGAAAAACACATAGCGCTTGGCGCAAAGATGGCTGAGTTTGCGGGATATAACATGCCCATAAGCTATACAGGCGTTAATGAGGAGCATGCCTCGGTACGTAATAACGCCGGAGTTTTTGATGTGAGCCACATGGGAGAATTTATTTTAAAAGGAGAAAAAGCGCTCAGCCTGATTCAAAGGGTAACCACTAATGATGCGTCTAAGATCAGTAACGGGAAAGCCCAATACTCTTGCATGCCCAATGAAGAAGGCGGCATTATTGACGACCTGATTATTTATTGCATCGAAGAAAATAAAGTTTACATGATTGTGGTAAACGCTTCCAACATTGACAAAGACTGGAATTGGATTTCAAAACACAATTCGGAAAATGTGGAAATGCACAACATTTCCGACAAGACTTGCCTTCTTGCAATACAAGGCCCTAATGCTACAAAAATTGTACAACCCCTTACCGATATTGATATTTTGAATTTAAAATATTACACTTTTGTAAAAGGAAAATTTGCGGGCGTTGAAAATGTTTTAATCAGTGCAACAGGATACACGGGCTCCGGCGGAATTGAAATTTATTTTGAAGACAAGGATGACAATGCCAACATAATTTGGGATAAAATATTTGAACAAGGAAAATCATACGGATTAAAACCTATTGGCCTTGCGGCACGTGATACATTAAGGCTGGAAATGGGTTATTGCCTTTATGGAAATGACATTGACGATACCACTTCACCGTTAGAATCAGGCCTGGGATGGATAACAAAATTCAATAAAGATTTTATAGGGAAAGCAAAGATTGAAAAATTAAAGGCCAAAGGAATTCAAAGAAAATTAGTCGGTTTGGAAACACTGGAAAAAGGAATTCCGCGCCACGGTTATGAAATCAAAAATGAAGAAGGAGAAACCATCGGTACAGTTACTAGTGGCACGCAATCTCCAACGCTTCAAAAGCCTGTTGCGTTAGGCTACATTGATATAAACTATGCAAAAATAGATACCCCGGTTTTTATAAAAATTAGAAATAAATTATTAGCTTCAAAAGTGGTGAAAGTACCTTTTGAATGAAAAATAAAAAATACAGAATAAGGAATGAAGAAGTATAAACTTAGAACATAAGAATTGAAAAATGGCTGAAGGAATTATCTTTCTTTTTTTTCCTTATTCCTTATTTCTCTTCCCTTTTTTAGAATTTAAATTTTACATGAAACATAGCGCGCCTTTTTTAAACACGGTTCTTTCTCCTTCTTTATTGAAATATTATGACCTCTCCGACAGCATTGTAGTAATCATAGATGTTTTAAGAGCTACTTCCACAATGGCTACCGCATTATACAATGGAGCCAAAGAAATTATTCCCGTGGATAGTGTGGCGGAATGCATCAAACTCGGCAGGCAAATGGAAGTAATTACCGCCGGCGAAAGAGATGGGAAAATTGCAGAAGGCCTGCAATATGGAAATACTCCTTTTCAATACACACCCGAATTCATAAAAGGAAAAACCTTAGTGCTTACTACCACCAACGGCACCAGGCTTTTGCACATGGCGCTTGCAGCCAATGCCAAAGCAATTATCACGGGTTCTTTCTGCAACATTTCGGCTGTTTGTGATTACCTGATTTCTCAAAATAAAACTGTGCTTCTTGCTTGCGCAGCCTGGAAAAACAAAGTCAATATAGAAGATACTTTATTTGCCGGGGCGGTTATAAACCGGATAAAAAATAATTATCAAAGCAATTGCGATGCCACCTTAATAGCGGAAACGTTGTTTCTACAGGCAAATGGCGATCTCTTTAATTTTATGAAAGAAAAAAATGCCTCTCACTTTCATCGCCTTATGAACTATGGCCTGGAAG
>DATCWN010000202.1:0-10688 GCA_036566285.1 Hanamia sp. | reverse complement strand
AATTATATTCATTTCCAACGACGAAATTAAATGTCCACAATCAATTGAAAATTGTTTCGTCCGTTTCAACATTTCACCCGAATCCATAACTCGAAATTTAAGGTTGCGAATGGTTACTGTTTTTTCCAAACGTCGTACATCTCAATTTAAACGTATGATGTTTGATGTACGACGTACAACAATGAAATTATTTTCTTAAAGATTCTGAAGATGCCATTTATTTATAAACGCTCTTCTTTTTCAAAACATCGTACATCAAACATCGTGCATCTCACATTATTCTTACACCACATCTTCATCTCCCACCCACTTCACCAGCTCCTCATGTATCTTACCATTCGTTGCAATTAATCCGGGTTTATAAGGTGAATATTTTTCGCCTTTTAAATTCGTTACTTTTCCGCCGGCTTCTTCTACAATTAAAAATCCTGCGGCACTGTCCCAGGCATGTAAGTAATGTTCATAGAAACCATCGAAGCGCCCGGCTGCAACCCAGCAAAGGTCAATAGCCGCGCTTCCTAACCTGCGTACCGGAATACCCTTTTTTATCAACCTTGAAAAGACTTCCAGGGGGCCATTCGGCATTTCTAAATATGTGTATGGGAAACCTGTAACGAGGCAGCTTGTAAGCACTTCCGTTTTATCACTTACTGAAATTTTTTCATCGTTTAGAAAAGCGCCTTTCCCTTTTTCGGCAAAAAAGAATTCATTCATAATGGGATTAAAAACCGCGCCCATCAGCATTTCTCCTTTATATTCCAAACCAATACTCACACAGCAAAGAGGAATGGCATTTGCAAAATTTACAGTGCCATCAATGGGGTCAATGATCCATTTGTATTCACTTGTTGAAACCTTTTCATCGCTTTCCTCACTCACAATTCCATGTTCGGGAAACGCTGATTTGAGAATACTCCGGATGGCTTTATCCGATGCAAAATCTGCCTGGGTTACGAGGTCATTAATTCCTTCTTTATGGCCAATAGTGAATTTGCCATTGAAAAACTTTTTCAATTCCGCCGCGCCTGCGTGCGTCGCTTTTATTAATGTTTCTTTATACATACTGCAAAGATTGGATTAAATTTATTAAGTTGTTTAATTACTAAATTGCGCCACGATTAATTAGCCAATGTGAAAATGTGAAAATTGAGAACCATCTAAACCAATTAACTAATAAACCAATAAACTATTTAACCAACTAGCCAATTGCGCCTCTCCGTCATCATAATAAATTATAACGTCAAATACTTTCTTGAGCAATGCCTGTACTCCGTTACAAAGGCAATGAGAAATATAGAAGGCGAAATAATCGTGATAGACAATTATTCAACCGATGATAGCCGTTCTTTTTTTCAAAATAAATTTAAAGAGGTAAACTTTATATGGAATCATTCAAACGTTGGTTTTGCAAAGGCAAATAACCAGGCCATTAAAATGGCTTCAGGCCAATACATTTTATTTTTAAATCCTGACACGATTATTCCGGAAGATTGCCTTGAAAAATCAATTGCCTTTATTTCTTCTCAAAAAAATAATGGCGCATTGGGCATAAAAATGCTTGATGGTTCCGGAAAATTTTTAAAAGAAAGTAAAAGAGCTTTTCCGGATCCAATGACTTCATTGTATAAACTCACAGGCCTTGCAAAACTGTTTCCGCATTCAAAATCTTTTGCAAAATACCACCTTGGTTACCTTGATAAAAATAAAAATCACGAAGTAGATGTTCTGGCTGGCGCCTTCATAATGATTCCTAAAAAAATCCTGGATGAAGTAACCGGTTTTGATGAAGATTTTTTTATGTACGGCGAGGATATAGATCTGAGTTTCCGGATTCAAAAGGCAGGATTCAAAAATTTTTACTTTTCGGAAAGTGGTATCATTCATTTCAAAGGAGAGAGCACCAAAAAAGGAAGCCTCAATTATGTAAAAATGTTTTACAAGGCCATGAGTGTCTTTGTAAAAAAACATTACGGAGGTTCAAGGGCGGGACTATTCAATGTGTTGATACAGGCTGCCATATTACTGCGCGCCGGATTAGCCGCAATCGCACGTTTTTTAAAATGGATTGGCCTACCCGTAATTGATGCTTCCATTATTCTTATGAGTTTCTATTTCATAAAATTTTTGTGGAGCACATTTATAAAACGCGAAGTAAATTATTCGCCCAACATGCTCATTATCGCCTTCCCGGTTTTTACGCTTTTATTTTTAGCATCGTCTTATTTTTCCGGATTGTATGATGGTGGTTTCAAACAATCAAGATTGAATAAATCCACTTTAATTGCTGTCCTGGTCATACTTTCCGTGTATTCCTTGTTACCGGAAACCCTACGTTTTTCAAGAGGAATTTTATTATTTGGTTCCTTAACCGCTTTCATAATAATGACGGCCATCCGGTGGGTTTTGTTAAAAGGAAAAATAATTGTAAGCGGGGCCGAAGACGATGAAACGAACCAAACCATTGTCGTAGGCTCGGGAGAAGAATTTGATGAAGTAAATCACCTTCTTGAAAAATCAGGCAAAAAAGAAAGGGTACTGGGAAGAATAGAAACCTCAGAAAGTGCAAACGGAAAAGCAATAGGCGCCTTCAATAATCTTGCAGAAATAATCAAACTATATCCGGTAAAAGAAATTATATTTTGCGAAGGAAGCCTTTCTTTTAAAACCATAATTGATACGATTCCGCATGTGCCACATCGTGTGCGTATCAAATTTTTTGCAAAGGGAAGCCACACCATCATAGGCAGCGATGACAAAGACAGTTCCGGGGAATTCATTTCAAAAGAAGCTGATTACCGGTTGGCCAATGCCGTGTACCGGCGTACCAAAAGCCTTTTTGATATTTCCATTTCAATGCTTTTTTTACTTTCTTTTCCCATTCATTTTATTTTAAAAAAAAGGCCTGCGCTTTTTATAAAAAATACCATCCATGTCTTATTAAGAAAAAAGACCTGGATAGGTTATGCGGTTTATGAAGAAGCATTGCCTTTTATAAAAGCCGGCATTGTTACTACCACAGGCTTGCCGTCTTTTTTAAACCGCCTTCCCAAGGAAAGCCTTTATGCTACAGATAAATTGTACGCCAAACATTATCATGTGCTTCACGACCTTTCACTAATTTGGAAAAATTACCGCTTCCTTTCCTGATGTAGTAATACAAATGCGTGAAATACACATTTTCTTTTTTCATCAGCACATTTGCTAATTGGCTAATCATTACTTTAACGAAACAATTCCCGAAATTGCACCCTAAATTTTAATGCATGGCATTCAATAACAGTTACCGGCCTTCTCAGTCAACCACTCCCGTGGTTCTAAATCTTATTATCATTAATGCAATCGTTTTTGTTGCTCAACTTGTATTTGATAAAACAAATGGTCAGACATCGTGGCTCACTAACCGGCTGGCGCTTTATTCTATTGACACGGGTTTATTTGAGCCGTATCAATTAGTTACCCACATGTTTGCACATGCCGGATTTTTTCATATCCTTTTTAATATGTACGCTTTATGGTTATTTGGCGCGGTGCTGGAAAGAAACTGGGGGCCAAAAAAGTTTTTGATATTTTATATTGTATGCGGACTTGCAGCGGCTTTGGCTCAAATGTTTTTAGTGCCGCAGGGCGCTGCCATTGGCGCTTCGGGAGCGGTTATGGGTTTACTTGCCGCTTTTGCTTATACCTATCCAAATATTGAATTTTTCATTTTGCCCATTCCTTTCCCCATTAAAGCCAAATACCTCGCAGCCATTTATGCGGCAATAGATATTTTCGGCGGCTTTTCAGGGGCAGGCGATAACGTAGCTCATTTTGCTCACCTCGGCGGCCTTGTCATGGGATTTATTTTAGTAATCATTTGGGGGAAAAACAACAAGAAAAACTGGTATTAATTTTTTATCGGCTATTGTAACTGCGGGTAATTTGGTAATTTTACTGTGTAGCTTTTTAATCAAGGTAGTATGGGAGAATCAGAACGATATTTGGATAGGCGGTTAAAAAAAATAACGCTCGGAGATGATAATAATGCGCTGATGGCGCTTATTGCCATCAACGTTATGATTTTCATTTCCCTAGGGCTTATCCAGGTTATCTACTACATGACCCAATCTTCCAATTCCGCTTTCCAATTCGAAATATTAAGGTGGTTCATATTACCTGCCAAATTGAATACACTGGCGATAATGCCCTGGACGGTGCTTAGTTACATGTTTGTGCACACGGGCTTTATTTATACTTTGGTAAATATGCTTTGGCTGTGGGCATTCGGCTCTATTCTGCAAAGCATTTCAGGCAATAAAAAAATTATTCCCATTTACCTGTATGGAGGCCTTGCCGGTGCGGTTGTTTTTATTGCTACCAGCTACGCCATTCCGCAATTGAAAAACGAAATTGAATATTCAACCATGCTGGGAGGCAATGCGTCTATTATGGCCATAGCTGTAGCCACCACGGCACTTGCACCTAATTTTCGCTTGTTCAGGATGCTGAATGGCGGTATTCCTCTTTGGATACTTACTCTTTTATATGCCGTTATTGATTTTGCAGGAAGCGGGGGCACCGCGCATCATCTGGCACATTTGGGTGGCGGCCTTATTGGCTATTTATTTATTGTGAGTATGAAAAAAGGATACGACTGGAGTGGCTGGATGTATGATATATATGCCTGGTTTATTAACCTTTTTAACCCCGATAAAAATTCCGCTCCAAAGCAAACGGCAAAGGATAAAATTTTTTATAACACAGGGGGAAGAAAACCTTATTTTAAAAAACCTGTGGTTACCCAACAGCGAATAGACCAGATATTAGACAAGATCAACCAGAAGGGTTTCGAACATTTAACAGAAGAAGAAAAAAATATTTTGAAAAAAGCCAGAGAAACTGATTTTTAAACTCTTTTTTTATTATTCCTGATCATCACAAAACGGATTGCTGTAAATGAAAAAACCTTTCCTTCGCAGGTTTACCAAAAAAATATTTATTGTTTCAAATATTGCAATTGGCATTTTATTTCTCGCCGGCGCCAATGCTAAATATTTTGATCCATCCGTTTGGTGGTTCTTAAGTCTATTCACTTTATTGCTCCCATACCTTCTGCTTCTTTTGATACTGTTTCTATTGTTTTGGTTATTGGCAAAACCTTTCTGGACCTTTATTTCCATACTGATAATTATCGTATCGCTGCCTGCCATTAAAAATATTTTTGCATTCAATTTTTCTCCGCCTTTTGAAATAAAAAAACAAAAAAGCGACCTCCGCATTATGAGTTGGAATGTAGAGCTGTTCAATATTCTCAATTACAAAGAACATCCTGAAACCAGGCAGCAGATGTTTGATTTAATCAATGAATACGACCCTGACATAGCCTGTTTCCAGGAGGTAGTAGCCGGGGAGGATAAAGAAGCCATAAATTATTTTCCGGATATTTTAAACGCATTACGGTTCAAAGATTATTTATATTCTTACCGGCTGAAGGCTGATTTTGATCGCCATCATCATTTTGGAATTCTTATTCTTTCCAAATTTCCCATCATCAGAAAACAAACCGTTGTAAACAATCCGGATGATTATAATTCCACTTTTCAATTCACGGATATCGTAGCATTCAAGGATACTTTCAGAATATTTAATGTGCATTTACAATCATTAAAATTTTCAAAAGAGAACCTCGATTATCTTGATAAAGGGCGTATAGAAACCAGTGCCGCTACCGAATCTAAAAATGTTATTTCAAAAATTAAAACAGGAATTATTAAAAGAGCCTCACAGGCTTTTTTTATTAAAGATGAAATGAATCATAGCCCTTACCCGATTATTCTTTGTGGCGATTTTAATGATGTCCCCGGTTCCTATGCTTATGAAACTATAGGTGCAGGACTTCAAAATGCTTTTGTACAAAAGGGCTCCGGCATTTCAAGAACTTTCAGCTCCATTTCTCCCACACTTCGGATAGATAATATTTTTGCAGACAAAAGATTTAGGGTTACTCAATTTACCCGTGTGAAAAAATTATTGAGCGACCACTTTCCCATCGTTGCAGATATGAAAATCAACCGACAGAGCCGCTAATATTTTTTTAAATAAAAACAGGTTTGTAAAAGGTGGAATATCTTTGGAAGATTCAGGAAATATTTAATGATTTTTTATGCCGCTTAAAGTTTTTAATTCACTCACCAAACAAAAAGAAGAGTTTGTACCCATAAATCCGCCGCATGTGGGCATGTATGTGTGCGGCCCTACGGTGAGCGGCGAAAGTCACCTGGGACACGCAAGGCCCTACATTACTTTTGATGTGGTTTACCGGTATCTTTTATTTCTTGGTTATAAAGTACGGTACGTGCGTAACATTACCGATGCCGGACATTTTGAAGAAGAAGGCCGTGAAGCAGAAGATAAAATTTCAACCAAGGCGCAATTGGAGAAACTGGAGCCAATGGAACTGGTTCATAAATACACCAACCTTTTTCATTGGGCATTCAGACAGTTTAATACCCTCAACCCAAATATAGAGCCTACCGCCACCGGCCATATTATTGAACAAATCGGTATGATCGAAAAGATTATTGACGCGGGCTATGCTTATGAAATAAATGGTTCCGTTTATTTTGATGTAAAAAAATATGCAGAGAAATACAATTACGGAGCCTTAAGCGGAAGGGTAGTAGAAGATCTTTTAGAAACAACACGCGAACTGGAAGGCCAGGATGAAAAGAGAAATAAAGCTGATTTCGCTTTATGGAAATCCGCGCCACCCAAACACATTATGCGCTGGAAAAGCCCGTGGGGAGATGGTTTTCCGGGTTGGCATATAGAATGCTCGGCAATGGCAACAAAATATCTGGGAGCGCGTTTTGATATTCACGGCGGTGGAATGGATCTGATGTTTCCGCATCATGAAAGTGAAATCGCACAAAGCACCATTTGCAATCATGCATCTCCGGTAAAATACTGGATGCACAATAATATGATCACCATCAACGGAAAGAAGATGGGGAAGAGCTACAATAATGTCATCAAACTCACCGAAATGTTTAGCGGGAATCACCCCTTGCTTTCGCAGGCCTTTTCTCCAATGACGATCCGGTTTTTTATTTTACAAACACATTACCGCAGCACACTCGATTTCAGCAGTGAGGCATTGGTGGCATCGGAAAAAGGATTTAAAAAATTATGGGAAGCCCACGAAACGCTGAAGAAATTTCCTGATAGAACTGATACTGAATCGCCGCTGGATAAAGACCTGGACGAAAAAATAAATTTACTGATTGGAGAACTGGAAGAATTTATTAACGATGATTTCAATACAGCAAAAGTGCTTGCGAATATATTCGAGATCGTTCCTGTAATTAATTCTATAAAAGATGGATTGATTGCACCAGAAGCCATTGCTTCGTTTACGCTTCACCGCATGAAAGAAAACTTTTTCATTTACCTCGAACAGATTTTAGGATTAAAAGAGGAGGAAGAAACCAGTGAGCAATTCAACGGGGTAATGGATCTTTTAATAAAAATCCGCAAAGACGCAAAATCCAAAAAAGATTTTTTAACCTCGGATACTATAAGAAAACAATTAGCTGAACTGGGAATAGAAATGAAAGACGAAAAAGATGGGAAAATAAGCTGGAGCAGGAAGTGAGGGGAATGGTTGGATGGGTGAATGGTCAATGGTGAATGATGAATGGTTGAATTGCCTACACTTTTAGCTATAGGATTTAAATGTTCTCCGATGGCTTAGCCAAAAGACTTTGCTGAAAAAAATTGTAACCGATGAAACACATTGCTCATTTATCAAAAGATAAAAAACTAAAAAAGCTAATCGAATCGCAAACTCCGTTTACTTTAGAAAAAAGAAACAAAATTTACCTGCGCTTGTGTTCTTCCATTTTAAGTCAACAGCTTAGTACCAAAGTTGCCAAGGTTCTGTACAACCGTTTTATTGAATTGTATAAAGGCAAAGAGCCTTCTGCAAAACAAATTTTAGAAACTCCTGTGGAAGTGTTTAGAAGCATTGGTTTTTCAAATGCAAAAGCAAGTTATGTACATAATGTCTGCCGGTTTTTTATTGAAAATAAAATAACTGATGCCCGCCTGCATGCAATGAGCAATGAAGAAGTGATTGATTTGCTTACTCAAATAAAAGGCGTGGGCAAATGGACTGTTGAAATGATTTTGATGTTCACACTTGGCCGTGAAGACGTCTTTGCTTTTGATGATCTCGGTTTAAAACAAAGCGTCATCAAACTCTACAAGCTGAAAGAAACCGACAAAAAATTATTACAGCAAAAAATAGAAATCATCTCTTTAAAATGGAGCCCGTACCGCACTTACGCCTCCAGGTATTTGTGGGACTGGAAAGATAACGCCCCTGTTCCTGAAAAGAAAGTCAATTCTAAAAGCCATTAATAGTTAGCTAAAAATATTTCACATTTCTATTCTTAGAACTATTTCTTTTTGATCAAAGGATTGTTCAATCCATTTATAAGATTATCTACCACCACAAAACCGGGGAGCTTCGAGAAAAATTGCGTCAGCGTTTTGCATCCGTATGTACGCACATCAAAGCTGGGGTCTAACTTTCTTAAATTAATTCCAAGAGTAGAAATGTACGCTTCATTACTTTCATTGATGCTCATGTCATACGCTTTGTTGACAAGCTTCATACTCAGCGATGATTTTTCTTTTTGCTTTTTTACGGCTTCTTTCTTTTCCGGCGCCTCGGCCTCTGCTTTTGGTTCCAGGTTTTCTACATAAGTAAAGATCTCGCACGATTTTACAAAAGCGTTCGGTGTTTTTTGCTCACCAATTCCCATCACAAAAATTCCGGATTCCCTTATGCGTTTTGCAAGGCCCGTGTAATCGCTGTCGCTGGAAACAATACAAAATCCATCTACCAGGTCGGCGTGTAAAATATCCATCGCATCAATGATCAATGCGCTGTCGGTAGAATTTTTCCCCGTGGTGTAAGAAAATTTTTGAATCGGGTTAAAAGCCATTTCATTCAACAGGCCTTTCCAGTGATTCATATGTTGCGTAGTCCAGTCGCCATACACCCGGCGAATGGTAACCTTTCCATACTTGGAGGCTTCTTCAAGAATGAGGTCCATTACTTTCGCCTGCGCATTATCACCATCCACCAGCAAGGCTATCTTTTGATTTTTAATATCCATAAATGTATTTGTTGCTACGAAATTAAGATTTAAAGATTTAAAAGCTTTTTTCTTAAAACCACAGGCTTCTCTTATCCCCTACTTTGATGCAAATGTCATTTTATTTGTTTTTCATTAAATTGAATCTTTTATCTTTGGCAACAAACATTTTTTATGAAGTTTATCGTTTCCTCCACACAATTATTAAGACACCTTCAGCAAATAAGCGGCGTTATCAATGCCAATACGGTTTTACCCATTCTTGAGGATTTCCTCTTTGAAATAGAAAAAGACAAGCTTACCATAGTGGCTACAGACCTGGAAACGGTGATGAAAATTAACATGGAAATAAAGGCGCAGGACAGTGGCAAAGTATGTATTCCGGCAAAAATTCTTTTAGATTCTCTTAAAAATATTTCAGAACAGCCTCTAACTTTTAATATTGATAAAAACTATGCTGTAGAAATTACCAGCGATAACGGAAAATATAAAGTGATGGGCGAAAACCCCGATAATTTTCCAAAAGAGCCTCCGGCAGATGATGCCAATTCTTTTTCAATGCCTTCTTCTGCATTGGTTACCGCTATCAATAAATGTCTTTTCGCAGTAAGCAACGACGACCTGAGGCCGGCTATGACAGGCGTTTTCTTCGATTTGTCGGACAAAGGAATTACAAGCGTAGCAACAGATGCGCATCGCCTGGTTCGCTTTTCAAGGCTGGATGTAGAGTGCCCCGAAAACTCTTCTTTTATTGTTCCGAAAAAACCATTGGGGCTTTTAAAAAATGTTCTTCCCACAACAGATGAGGCATTAAACATCTCTTATAATGCCAATCATTTATTTGTAAAATATGGCGGTACAGAATTGGTTTGCCGACTGATAGATGCCAGGTTCCCGGATTACAAAGTGGTAATCCCCTTAGACAATCCTTATAAATTAACGGTAAATAAAAACGATTTTCAAAATGCGCTCAGGCGTGTAAGTGTGTTCAGTAATAAAAGTACCAACCAGGTTGCGTTAACCATTTCCGGCAGCCAGTTGCAGCTTGCGGCACAGGATGTTGACTTTAGTTTTGAAGGAAATGAGCGTATGAATTGCCAGTATGATGGTGAGGATTTGCAGATTGCTTTTAACGCTAAATTCTTAATTGAAATGTTAAACGCCGCCGATACAGAAGAAGTGGTGATTGAATTAAGCACACCGACCAAAGCGGGCATCATTAAACCCACCGAAAAAGTAGAAAACGAAGAATTACTAATGCTGGTGATGCCGCTGATGCTTAATAATTAAAGAACTTTTTTTAAAATACAAATAAAAGGCTGTCTTAAAAAGATGGCCTTTTTTTATGGTAGCCCCATGAGGTGAAACTGCATTGCGATGAGGGTTGATTCTATCGTAATGGGGTTCGATGGTGTCGTAATGAGGTGTGATTCTGTCGTTATGGGGTGTGATTCTATCGAAATGCAGTTCGATGGCTTCGTAATGGGGTTAGCGCATGACGTAATGTCCTCCGCACACATCGTAATGGGTTTAACATACGTCGAA
>DATCWN010000194.1:0-3390 GCA_036566285.1 Hanamia sp. | reverse complement strand
CCCTAAACAGTTGCCAAATTTATAACTAAATGTTCATTATTACCAATATCACCCAACAGAATCCTTTCGCCAGTAACTACTGCTGAAACATGCACCAATGCTCATTATTAGCACTTCAGCCCCAATTACCGAAAGCATCCTTCTTGTGTATAGTTTTATCAAAATTAAATTCAATCAGCCCTTCCATTAAACAGAAGCACAAGCGGACTCTCAATGTCATTTAGTTAAGAGTTTTGAAGGCATTGTACCACCGGTTCTGGTTTAGGTTATATTTGATCTATAATCATACCATCCCTTCGGAATTTAAAGCCGGAACGGCGGAACGGCTGACATGATTGTAGAAAAATAAAAATCACGAACTTTTAAAACCCGGAACGGGTGATATTCTTTCCTTAACTAAATGACATTGAGACGACGCTACTAACTGATTATAACCTCGCACCAAAGTGAAGGCTACCTGCTCAAAACATCAAACTGATATACTACATTGGCATGATTACTGAACATTGCCTTAAAATTCAACCAATATGAAAGCGAAAAAAATATGGGGTAATTTTAGTGTAAAAGATGCAAAGCGCACCAATCAGTTTTACAGAGAATTGGGTTTTACTCCCAATAAGCCAAACAACGATCCTAAGCTAGCGAGTTTTCTTTTTGGTGATGATGATTTTGTGATTCATTTTTTTGAACAGGGTTCACAGATAGATGAATATTTAACATCCGGGTCAAACACTACCAGCGAAATTATATTCACACTTTCTGCAGAAACAGAAGAGGAAGTGAAAGAATGGGCAGAGAAGGTTAAAAACGCCGGAGGTATTATTTTTCAGGAAGTGGGAAGAGATGAAACCAATCATTATGGTTTTAGCTTTGCTGATCCCGACGGCCATAGATTTAATGTACTATTGATGGAAGAAGGGATGTAATGGTTTTAAAGAATTGATTTTGTGTTTTGGCTCTCTTGCCTCTTATTGAAATCCCTGCTGCTGTTGACTCTTGTGTTAGCTGTCTTTTTTTGGCTCATAGTAAAGAACTATTGCGCCACAACCAAAGGTTTTGGTCTTTAAAAGTGTAAGATCCATTCTATCGTGTATGTTTTTTAATAATTGCAAACCGCTTCCCAGTATCACCGGGTGAACACAGAGTTGAAATTCGTCAATTAAATTAAGTTTCATTAAGGATACAATTAAACCGGGACTGCCCACTAAAATGGGTTTACTGCCGCTATTGCCGGATTGTTTGAGCGCTAAAACTTCTTCTTCAAGATCCCGGTTTGCCAACTTTGCACTTTTCCATTCTACATTTTTCAGCGTGTGGGAAAACACAATCTTGGGAATGTTGTCCATGATCACAGCAAATTCGTCTATTGCTTTGTTACCGGTAGGATTTTTCACCACAGTTTGCCAATATTCCATAAGCTGGTATGTTATCCTTCCATATAAAACCATGTCTGCGCTACTTAACAGGTCAGCGTAATGTTGATGTATCTCATCATCCGGGACTATTGCCGTATGGTCGCAAAACCCGTCAAGGGTCATATTGATTGCTGCGATTAGTTTTCTCATACTATTTTGTTTAAATCAATTGGCTATTTCACTTTTAAATAAATTTTAAACTCTGTTCCTTTACCAATTTCGCTTTCTACTACAATCTTTCCACCTGCATTAGTTACCAATTCTTTTACCAAATATAGTCCAATGCCTGAACCTTCAATGGTGTTGTCTATTCTGTAATATTTTTCAAATATATCTTTAAACTTTGTCGCATCAATGCCAATACCATTGTCCTTTATTGAAATAATTATATAGCTATCCTCTTTAATTGACCGGATAAAAATTTCAGGTTTACGTTCAGGCGATTTAAATTTAATGGCGTTGTTTACCAGGTTTTGCATGATACTTCTTATTTTTCTCCGGGAAAAAAATATTTCTGAAACATTCAGTTCACTTGTTATAACAGCCCCTGATTCTTTAATCGTATCCAGTAAAATCAAGCGAACGTCTTCTATAATATGTTCCAGATTTAATAGCTCATCAACTGCTTTGTATTTATGTTGCTGGTCCTTTCTCGTTTCAGTCAGGTCATTTATTATGTTTTCTAATTTCTTAAGGCTATTCTCAATAATTTTTAAAATGGGTTCGAATTTAGTTGAGTTTTCTACAACACCATTCTTCAACAGCTCCACTGTTAATAGCAAATTGGTAAGGGGATTTTTAAGGTCATGTGAAATAGTGTCTAATAACGTTTCATAGTCGGAAATTAATTTCTCCTGCTCCTGTAAATCTTTTATTCGCCTTGTGATTTCCACAAACGTTATAATTACTCCATTTGCCTTGTTATCTATTCGTGTTACGTATGGTAAAATGTGCATTTGATACCATCTTAAATCAGTTGTTTGAATTTCCTTTTCAAGAATTTCAGCAGTGTCCATTACATGCTGTATGTTTTCCATTATCGAAGTGAAACGAAGATTAAGATTATTTACAACATCGTCAATAGATTTACCAACGTCATCCGGTGAAAGCTTAAACTGCCTCATTGCCGGCGGGGTAAATTTGCGCAATATTAAATTGGCGTCTATAAATAACTGGGGGATAATGGTATTTCTAAAATAATTTTCAAGGTCCTCATTTTGCTCTTCCAGCTTTTTTATCTGTTGGTCTTTCTTATTCATCTTATTCATCACTAAGGTTTAAAATAAGGTTAGTTAGATAACATGCTGTCAAACGGGATTGCCAACGTTGGCGCCTGGGCAATGGCAGGGAACTCAAAAAATTTTCAGCCCCTAACCAATGCTCAATCGAAAACTAAAGTACAAAAAATGAAGAAAAGAACATCAAAGAAAATTTCAGCCTGAAATGGAGTGATGTTTTCGAAGGCAACGTTCTGTTAGCGATAGGCTTTCTTCTTGTCAGCAAGTTGTGAAAGAAGTTTTTGTTTTGCTTGTTTCCACTCATCGTCTAAAATGCTATAATATGCTGCGTTTCTTGTGGTGCCGTCATTTTGAATTCTGTCTTTACGTAATATGCCTTCAAATACACCGCCTATTTTTTCTATTGCTTTTCTGGAACGGATATTTGTATCTTTTGTTTTTAACTGAACCCGATTTGCTTTCAGTGTCTCAAAACAAAATGTCAACAATAAGAATTTACATTCTAAATTTATTTCTGTACCCCAAAACTGCTTTGTAATCCAGGTCCAACCAACTTCTAATTTTTTGTCATTGGGGAATATTTCAAAAAAGCGTGTGGAACCAATAAGTTTGTTTGTTGCTTTGTGAAGTATTACAAATGGGTACTGATTTCCCTTGTCTCTTTCTGCCAGGGCAAAATTATAAGCTGCATAAAATGTTTTTTCTTCTGAACAGTCAGTAGGTATAAGTTCCCAAAG
>DATCWN010000155.1:0-3434 GCA_036566285.1 Hanamia sp. | reverse complement strand
ATGTGAACTTCTACTATATTTACATCATGATATGAAAATTCATTTAATAAAGGAAAAGACAATTAGGAATTATATCACAGGACATGCGGGAAGTAAAGTCTCTTTTGAAGAGTGGCTTTCAAAGATAAAATTAGCAGATTGGAATTTACCTGGCGACATTAAAAACACATTCCCCACTGCTGATTTATTGGGTAGTGGCTCTTTCCGGGTTGTTTTTGATATTGCAGGTAACAGATTCCGGATGATTTGCAAATACGGATTTGGAGAAAATGAAGTGCATCTATTTGTTTGCTGGATTGGCACTCATGCAGAATATGATAAATTATGCAACGAAGAAAAACAGTACACTATTAACGTTTATTAAATTATTGGTTATGGAAGCATTAAAATATAAAGTAATTATATCTGATAAGCAATATGACAAATATTGTAAAACATTGGAAGAATTGGTGTTCTCATCACCAAAAACAAAAGCAAGCAAAGACGAAATTGCCTTGCTTACCTTGCTCATTGAAAAGTACGATGAAGAACATAATACTTTTGAATTGGCAGACCCAATTGCATTATTAAGGTCCTTAATGAAGGACCATAAAATGAAGTCCGTTGATTTGGCCAAATTGCTCAATGTAAGTGAAGGCCTGGTTTCCGATATGCTCAATTATAAAAAAGGTTTATCCAAAGACACCATCCGTACCCTTTCCGAAAGATTCAAACTCAATCAGGAGGCATTCAACAGGCCTTATGAATTAAAAGTACCGGTAACACCAAAAGTCAGGAATGCAAGGCCGATAAATAGCAACTCCCCGGTTCGTGGCACACGAAACGAAATAACACACCGCAGCCATTGAATTCAGGAAATAGTATTTCGGTAATCAATAAAATACCGGAACATTTTTAAAAGAACCTTTTGTAATGGATACTGAACTGGCCGCACCATAGGTATTGCGGGGATTACCTGCAGCTATCATGGGTGTAAGCACACCCGAAAAATTTCCGCTTATGTGTCCGTTATTGTAAGAGGTGATATTAAAACTCATGCTGTCGGTTGCGGCATATATAAATGCGTCCTTATTATTATAATCTGTAAAAAATGTCTCGCCATTCGCACCGGTATATTTGTAATTTCCTACTTTTAAACTATCCGTTTGGAAACTAAAAACAATATAACCTGTATTGCTCACGCCACCAAGGTGATAGTAACCCGGAGCTTTTTCACAGGATAATGAAGGATCCATACCCTGGTTGTCAGCATCAGGAACAGATATGTTCACAGCATTGCCATTAATTTCGTAGCTCAATGTGGCTCCCTTGCCTGAATTTTCAGGATCAAGCATAGCGTCCGGAATCGATTGTTTCAAACAGGATGAGAAAGCAATCATCATTACTGCGCCTATCAGGTAAAATTTCATAATCAATAATTGTTACACGGTTAGCTTTTAATATTCTGTATTTCTTCTTCCGAAACCAAAAGACTTTGATAGTCCAAGGCTGACCAGGTTGTTGGAACCGCCATGAGCAATCACCGTTTCATAATGAAGATTAACATCAAACGATATATTCGAGATTGAAAAAAGGTAGCCGGTACCCGCTGCAAATATTACTCCATGGTATTTTAAATCTACATCCTGGCCATTTTCATCCTGTAATGAGGTTACTCCATAAAGGTTAAAGCCGGCCTGGGGCTCAACATAAAATCCCTTGCCGGTTCCATTCAATGTATATCTGTATCCGGCTTTTAATGGACACATTATGGTACCATAGCGATCATCCAAAGGAAAAATATCGGCTCCTATTTCGAGCGTTAAATCGCTGCCTTCTAAAACAGGAAACCCTGTTTTGATAAATGCGCCAAAACCCATTTTATAATCCTCTGTACCGTTTCCAACCAGCTTCATGGCACCTAATTGTGCATTTACCTGTATGATGAAAAAAAACAGGAGGAGTGTTGCAAGTAATCTTTTACTCATAGCAGTTGTTTACTTTTTGAAAGAGTCAAAATCAAATGTAATTTTTTTTAACTAACGATCAATAATGTCTTTTTATTTTATGAATAAAAAAATTAAAAAAAGAGGCTGTCTCCCATTTGAATTTGGAGACAGCCTCTTTACCAAAAAACAATTCTAAAAACCTTAAACCACTTCTACAATGCTAAGAGCATTGAAAGCGCCGTTTTTAAGAGAATATTGGATGGCATTGATTTCCTGGAAAAATTCAATCTGCAACAGGAACAATTTGATTCCTGTTCCTGTAGGAACAACATCCGGAGTCAGGGTTATAGAGGTTGTGGTACCATCAATAGGAAGATTCTCAACATTACTATAACTCACGTCACTGATTCCGGCAACAAAATCCACAATGACAAAAGCACTTTTCATGCTAAAATGAGTGCTTCCAGCCGGAGCGGCAATTTCATTAATCGGTACCAGGTCGGTAATGCTGATTACACCGGTAGCGGTATCAATAGAATAGGGTTTGTACAACACAGCGCCAAGAATGGCCTTGTTATTAAAATTGAAATTCTTTAACAGCACCTTTCCTTCGGGTGTTGCGATTCCGATGGCCACAGTTCGTTCACCTCTTGCACTCGTGGTGTCAAGATTTTTGATGCGGGCCATTACCTGTGTCAGCCTGGAAGTAACACGGTTATCAGCAGCAGCAGCAATCATGTTGCGCACCGCATCACGCAATACCTTACCGCCGCTTGCCGCATTACCAAATTCTGCCCAATTTTCACGGGTACGTGCAAATGCCGGATCAGTAGCCAAACGTTTAGCACTTACACCACTTTTGGTTTTTACCAAATGCCCGTCCTGGGTCTTGTAGAAGGTCATATCCTGGAGGGTTCCTTCTATCGTTAAAATACCTTTTAATTTTGCCATTGTTTTTAAAAATTTAATGATTGTGAATTAATAAATACCTATGTCACCAAAATTAATAATAGGCCCAACCCTTCTGTCAATACGCATTTCCATTGCACCCTTTTACATCCTTATGCATTACACATCACTGCGAAGACTGTGCACATCATTGCGAAAACAGTACACACGTCATTGCGAAGAATTTCGGGTTGCGAGGTACGAAGCAATCCCCAAAATTCTGTGGCAATCTACCACCAACAGTGAAAGAGGTTCACTTACAAGGACCCCATTATTGCGAAGAATTCCGGGTTGCGAGTTACGAAGCAATCCCCGAAATTCTGTGGCAATCTACCCCTACTGTGAAAGTGGTTCACCATAAGTATCGTCATTGCGAAGAATTTGGGGTTGCGAGGTACGAAGCAATCCCCCAAATTCTGTGGTAATCTACCACCAACAGTGAAAAAGGTTCACTTACAAGTACCCCGTCATTGCGAAGAATTCCGGGTTGCGAGGTACGAAGCAATCCTCCAAATTCTGTGGCAATCTACCACCAACAGTGAAAAAGGTTCACTTACA
>DATCWN010000517.1:0-2215 GCA_036566285.1 Hanamia sp. | reverse complement strand
AGCTTTTGCATAAAATCGCGCCTGCCCATCCTGTTGTGTGCATAGTCGTCGTAAAGGTCAAACACTTCCTGTTTGATGTCTTCTTTTTTGATTTCGTTCATGTCGGTTGCGTTTATATGTTTATCTCAAATTTAAGTAATTCCATATCATCAGTTTTCTTTAGGCTGATACTCATGAAAGCTTTCTTTCATTGCTCTTTTTACAATCGTTTCATATTCCTTTAGTTCTGCGGCATCTGGTGGCAAACCTATCAGGCAATGAATTTGTCCTGCGAAGCATTTGTCCCAAACTTTTACACCAAAGCTTCTCAATTTAGCGGCATATACAAATCCATCATCTCTAAGTGGATCAAACTCGGCATTAATAATCACCGCCGGGGGCAAGCCTTTCAAATCTTTAGTAAGAATAGGTGATACTTCAGGATTGTTGTATTGACCGGGGGCATAGGTTTCTATAGCAAAATAGCAGGCTGCCTTCGTTTGAAAATATCCTTTGGCATTTTGCTGATAGGAAACGGATGTTTCCATATTGTGAGGACGTAAATCAATGGGTAGCCCGTTCATTATCTGAAGCTTTATTTTATTACTGATGCCTTCTTTCTTTGCTTTTTGAGCTATCACAGCTACTAAGTTGGCGCCTGCGCTATTTCCTGTTAATGCAATGCGGCTGGTATCGCCACCAAATTCACTACCATGTTCTGCAATCCATTTAAAGGCATTGTAACTATCATTGACAGCAGCCGGAAATTTGTCTTCGGGAGCAACCCGGTAATCAACAGCAAAAACAATTGCTGAATAAGTTTTTGCTTCCAGCCAAAGTGAATGCTCCAATCCCCGCAATAAAGGAGAAATAAACCCTCCTCCATGATAATTAATTAAAATGGGAAGATTTTGTGTGTGGGAAGGATTAAAAATTAATACAGGAATGCTGTCAGCCGTTATTTTGATGCGTTGTACATCTTCTTGCGGATAAGGTATAGGCGGTGGTTCTGCCGAAAGCTTGATCTGTGCAATAGGTATATTACGAAGTTGTTCAATGGTCAGGTCTTCATTTCCAATCAGCTTTAAGAAGGAGGCTATTCTGGGGTCCAATTGCCTTGTACCGCAAGTTTGTGCAAAAAGTTGTCCGTTACATAAAAGGACGATACTTAGAAAAATAATTAGCATTGATTTCTTCATTGGGTAATTATTTATTAAGTTGAAAAATGAGCGCCTATCTGATGTTGCGGCTAACATTCGGCAATTGCAGCGGGGTTTTGTTTGGGTTACCCGCATCATAATGAAATTCAAAAAAGTACGGCTTTACCAACGCCGGTGTTTCCTTAAAAAATATTTTAATCAGATTCTCACAATCAAATTGAAAAGCTTTAATTCATCATGCTAATTTATGAAAACAAAACAAAGTATTGCTTTTTATTAGCCATTGGTTCAGGCATTAAAAGAAAGAACTTTAAAATAATTTATTTTTTTTATCTAAATTTCCCAATAATTATAAATTAAAAAATGAACAAATGAAACAATTGAAAAGCCGGAAAATAATTTCGATAGGTCGCTCTTTTTGTATAGGCCTGTTTTTTGCAGCCTTCCTGCACATGAGTGTAAAAGCAGGTTCTATAGAAAAAGACAGTGATTCTACAGCCATCCTGGGCAGATGGGATATTACCATAAATATGGAAGGGAAGGATGCTCCCTCATGGCTTGAAGTAAAACATTCCGGGTACAGTATGCTCGTTGGGGAGTTTGTAGGCGTTTCAGGAAGTGCAAGGCCGGTTTCACGGGTTCATTTAAAAGATGGGAAATTCAGTTTTTCTATCCCACCACAATGGGAGCACGAGCCTGATGATCTCATCGTAGAAGGAACCCTGCAAGGCGATGGCTTATCTGGTGAAATGACTTTTCCTAATGGAAAAGTTTATAAATGGACAGGCAAAAGAGCGCCGGTTCTGCGGCATAAAGAACCCATTTGGGGAAAGCCCATTGTTCTTTTTGATGGCAAAGATTTGAACGCATGGCATGCCACAGGAGAAAACCAATGGGTAGCAAAGTCAGGGGTTTTGCAAAGCCCGCATTCCGGCTCCAACCTGGTAACCAACCAGGCTTTTAAGGATTTTAAATTGCATATAGAATTTCGCTACCCGAAGGAAAGTAACAGTGGCGTTTACCTGAGGGGCAGGTATGAAGTTCAGGTGATTGACAGCAAGGGAATGCAGCCATCC
>DATCWN010000486.1:0-7872 GCA_036566285.1 Hanamia sp. | reverse complement strand
CACTTTCCCAAACTGTGGAAACGATACTAATGGCTGAGCGGATGTTGAAACAAAAATATCCTGAAATAAAAATGGTAGTTGGTAAAACAGGCTCAGCAGATGTAGCTACCGACCCGATGCCGCCGGAAGCATCCGATTTGATGGTGATAATGAAGGATAAAAAAGATTGGACAACTACTAAAGATTTTTATGCTTTGGCAGATAGTATGCAGGAAACGCTTTCGCAAATTCCCGGTGTGATTGCCGAGCCAAGCCAGCCTATTCAAATGCGTTTTAATGAATTAATGACAGGCATTCGCCAGGATGTGGCCATTAAAATATTCGGTGAAAACATGGATACGCTTGCGGCTTTCGCAGAAAAAGTGGCCAATGCCATAAAACCGATTGAAGGAATAACGCAGCCACAGGTGGAAAGAGTGAGCGGGCTTCCGCAGATAGTGATACAATATGACCGGGCAAAATTAGCGGGCTATGGGTTAAATATTGAAGATGTAAACAATGTGGTATCCACCGCATTTGCCGGCCAATCTGCAGGGCTGGTTTATGAAAATGAAAGAAGGTTTGACCTTGTAGTCCGGTTGGACAGTGCGTACCGAAGTTCCATTGATGATGTAAGCCAATTATATATTCCTGCTTCCAACGGAAACCAGATACCACTTTCGCAGGTAGCTAATATTTCTTATCAAATGGGGCCGGCGCAAATAAGCAGAGACGATGGCCGGCGCAGAATTTTTGTAAGCTTTAATGTTAGCGGGCGCGATGTAAAATCCGTGGTGGAAGAAGTGCAGGAAACTTTAGATAAAAAAGTAAAATTAACGCCCGGATATTTTTATAGTTATGGTGGCGCCTTTCAAAACCTGGAAGAAGCTTCTGCGAGGCTGATGATTGCAGTACCTGCAGCGTTGCTGTTGATTTTTGTGATACTGTATTTTACCTTTCATTCTCTGAAACAGGCGGCGCTTATTTTCACTGCTATTCCGATGGCGGCAATTGGTGGTGTGTTTGCATTATTGATAAGAGATATGCCTTTTAGCATTTCAGCAGGGGTAGGTTTTATAGCCTTGTTTGGTGTGGCGGTATTAAATGGAATTGTATTGATAGGCACTTTTAATCAATTGGCAAAAGACGGTATGACGGATATCATTCAAAGAGTGTATGAAGGCACTAGAGACCGTTTGCGTCCGGTGCTGATGACGGCTACCGTTGCATCGCTTGGTTTTTTGCCAATGGCTATTTCATCAAGCGCGGGTGCGGAAGTACAAAGGCCATTGGCTACAGTAGTTATTGGTGGACTGATAACGGCGACCATCCTTACATTGGTGGTGCTACCATTGTTGTATATCATCTTTACCAGGCCAAGAAAAAAAGGAAATAAATTGTTACCAAAAATTGTTTCAATTCTTATACTGGTTTTTGTTTCTCAATCCATTTTTGCTCAAAACGTCAATGCTCAAACCCGTATTTCTTTCGATGCGGCTTATGATACAGCATTGCTAAATAACCTGCAGATAAAGGCAGGCGATTTACAGATTCTGCGAAGTAAAACTTTGCAAAATACCTGGTGGGAAATACCGAAGACGGGTGTGTTTGTTGAAAATGAAGAATTGAACCCGCAAGACCCAAAAGGTATTCTTAAAATCGGGTTATCACAAAGCATGGAGTGGCCGGGTGTGTATAAAGCAAGAAAAAATTTATTACAACAACAGGTGAAGTCAGTTGAAATATCTAAGCAGATAAAAGCGTTGGAAATTAAAAAGGAAGTACAATCTGTTTATTACAGTTTGTGGTATTTGCAAAGCAAACAATTTTTGTGGCAGAGATTGGACAGCCTTTATTCTTCCATAGCAGAAGCGGCAAAACTAAGGGTAAGAACGGGCGAAAGTGCAGGATTGGACAGCATTTCAGCCGTAGCGCGTTCAAGGGAAATTACGTTGCAATTAAATTTATTACAAAGAGATATTATTACAGAACAGGAGAATTTAAAAAAGCTGCTCAACACTTCAGTTAATTATTTACCAGAAAAAATGCCTGTTGTAAAAATACCTTTTTCTTCTTTTGATACTTCATTTCAAGATCATCCGCAGTTACAATTCCGGCAGCAGAATATCAATATTTCAAATGCGGAAATAAATGTGCAGAGACAAAACCGCAATCCTGATTTTGAAGGAAGACTTTTTTCTCAAAGATTATATGGAATCAAAAATCCTTATTCCGGTTTTTCAGTTTCTGTTGGCATACCTCTTTTTGGCGGTGGCGTTTATCGCAATAAAATAAAAGCCGCGCAGTTGGAAAAGGGCTATCAGCAAACGGTGCTGGATTATGAAAAGATTTCTTTGAGCACCGGCTACAACAAGGCTTACCAGCAATTACTCAAAGATAAAGACCTTGTAAACTATTATGAAAGCACCGGATTGCAACAGGCGGAAGCTATTTTAAAATCTGCCAACATTGCGTATAGGGCAGGTGAAATAAGCTTTGCGGAACTATCCCAATTTGTAACACAGGCAATAGACATTCAAAAGAATTATCTGGACGTTTTGAATCAATATAATCAGTCCGCTATTCAACTAAATTATTATTTAAACAAATAAAAGAAATGAGAAAATATTTTTTCACACTTAGCATAATAGCACTTCTTACCTCATGCGACAGCACGAAAACAGAAACTGTAAAAGAAGAAGCACATACCGAAGAAGCACCATCAAATTTTGTTTCATTAACGGAATTGCAAATAAAAACAGCAGGAATTGAATTAGGTTCTATTGAACAAAAAAATCTTAAAAATTCCATCAAAGCAAATGGCATCCTTTCAGTGCCTAACCAGAATAAAGCGTTTGTAACTTCTGTAAACAGTGGTGTGATAAGAACCTTACTTGTTCAGCCAGGCGATTTTGTTCGTAAAGGACAGGTGGTTGCAACTATTGTGAATCCTGATGTTGCCGGATTGCAACAGCAATTGCAAACGATAAATGCTCAAATCAGTTTGAATGAAATTGAATACAACCGTCAGAAAGAATTGGTAGCGGGAAATGCAGCACCATTGAAAAATGTACAACGCGTACAAACAGAGTTACTAACGTTGAAGGCTACACGCAATTCGTTGCAAAAGCAATTAAGTACGATGGGTATTTCCGCTTCGAGTGTAAGTAAAGGGAATATTATTACCACACTTGCCATCACAGCGCCTATCAGCGGAACCATAAGTAACATCTCAGCACAAATTGGTTCTAACATAAACCCTTCTACGCCTGTTGCCGAAATTGTAAATAATTCGCAACTGCATTTGGATTTATTTGTTTTTGAAAAAGACCTGCCTTTAATAAAGAATAAGCAAACCATTCATTTTACATTAACTAATAACCCCGGAAAAGAATATGATGCTCAAATTTTTTCCATTGGTACCGCATTCGCCAACGAAAGCAAAACCATTCCTATTCATGCGGTGGTAAAGGGCGATAAAGCGGGATTAATAGAAGGCATGAACATCACAGCCGTAATTAGTATTGGAGAAGCATTGGTTTCCGCAGTTCCAACGGATGCTATTGTAAGTTTCCAGGGGCAGGATTATATTTTTGTGCAAACCAAAAGACCCAAGACAAATGACAGTGCGGAAATTTATTTTGAAAGGCTTCCTGTAGTAAAAGGCCTATCGGATGTAGGTTATACAGAAATAACTACTCTAAAAGAAATTCCACCCGAAACACCTGTGGTAACTAAAGGCGCATTTTTTTTATTGGCAAAAATGACCAATATTGAGGAAGAAGAATAATTGACAATGAGCATTAAAAAATATCAAAATGGGATTCAATAAGGTCCTTGCCAATAAATTACTCGTTTTTATAAATGGCTGTGGAGTATACACCAATGTATGCCAGCGTATTTTGAGACGTTCAAAATGTTTTGATGAAAGATGTGAATAGCATATAAGTAATAAGCGGCCTTGGATGGATTCAGAGGGGAGAGAATGCTGTAAACGGAGCCATTAATGTGATAACAAAAGGCAGTAAACATATCAAAGGATTTTTTGCGGAGTCAGGCGCCGGAGCAATTTTCCAAATTTAGCCAACCTCCGCTATGGCGGGCAACTGAGCAAAAAGATTACTTATCGGGTGTTCGTCATAGGTTTTCAATTTGGTTAAACACTTTTGACCAGCGGCTATAGAAATCGTTGTAGAGCCATACCCCTCTCCCGTTAGCTATAAAGGACAATATCATTACCCGAGCGGCAGCACGAAGCAGGAACTAAAAGGCGCCGCGTTGGATAAATTTATTTTAAAAAGACAGGGAATAAGATGGGATGGCGTGCCGCAACCCAAACTTTTCGTGAAGGATTTATCGAAAGAGGCTATCAGTTATTTTAAAAATAAAGCAGGCGATACCAATAGGGTGTTGCCCGAATTATTAAAAGAAAAACCGGATGTGCTGCTTGAGAAATTACATCTGAAAACAGAAAGTAGTCATTTAAAAAAAGCGGTTGTCCTATTATTTCACCCTGACCCTGAAAAATACATCACAGGCGCTTCTATAAAAATCGGTTTTTTTAATACGGACGACGACCTTGCTTACCAGGATGAAATACATGGAAACCTTTTTGCGCAGGTAGAAAAAACAATGGAATTATTATTGTCAAAGTATTTGAAATCCGCAATTTCATACAAGGGAATCCATCGAATTGAAAAATATCCTGTGCCGGAACAGGCACTAAGGGAAGCAGTTCTAAATGCCATTATACACAAAGATTATTCAAATTAAGATTGATAACTGAGGTGCCTAATCACAGCGCACTTTTTATTACAAAGGTGGACGTAAATAGCCCCGCTGAAAAAGCAGGGATACAAAGCGGTGATATTCTCTATTCGTTTAATGACCAGGTGATTGAAACCGCTGACCAGTTATTCAAATTATTAAACAGCGAAAAAATTGGGATGTTTCAATACGCAGGTATCATAAGAAATAACCTGAAAAAGGAAATTAGAATAACCCCAACAGAAAGATTAGCCGCATAATCTGAAAGATGTGTTGACTTGAGATAGAGAAATTAGTTTTAAACAATTTTTATTAACAAGATAATGCATGAACCACTTATTAAATACATCAACAGTTACGCGACTACACCACTCAATAAAAGAATAAGGAATCGATTAAAATGACTTTCGTAATTAATATTATTCTACCATTAAAGCAAAATCGGTCAATTCAAAATGAGTTGACCTGCTAATGTAAGGAACAATCTTCCATCGAACTTTATAATATACCATTGGCATATTCATTAATTCAAGCAGGATCAATTAAATTGTATCTCATTCAATTAAACTTTTTGTGCAATGCCGTCCATCACTCTTAAAAGCACCACCGGGAAATGGATCATGGCATCGGCAATACTGGCTTCTGCCATGGCTTTCATTGATGGTACAGCGTTAAATGTGGTATTACCCTCTCTTCAAAAAGATTTAGAGGCAACAGGAACTGACTTGTTCTGGTTATTAAATTCATATTTACTCATGCTCGCTGCGCTCATTTTACCAGGCGGTTCATTAGGCGATAAATTAGGAAGAAAAAAAATATTCATGATTGGCATTGCTCTTTTCATGCTTGGCTCTGCAGCAAGCGGCCTGGCGCCAACGGTTGGATATTTAATTGCATTCAGAGCCTTACAAGGTATTGGCGGAGCGTTGTTGATACCGGGTAGCCTTTCCATCATTACGGCATCATTCGATAAAAGTGAAAGAGGCAAAGCAATAGGCACCTGGTCTGCCATCACAACCATAGTAACTGTTGGCGGCCCGATACTTGGCGGCGCTTTGGCGGATGCCGGATTATGGCGGGTAATTTTTTTTATTAATGTTCCTATAGGCATCATTTCATTAATAATCCTCTGGCGAAAAGTTCCGGAAAGTCGTGATGACCAATCGGATAAATCGCTCGATTATCCGGGCGTGTTATCCATAATTGCCGGTTTAGCTTTATTGACTTATGGGTTTTTAAAAATTCCCATAACCGGTTTTAATAACTGGCAGGTACATACGTCTCTTGCTCTTGGAATCATTTCTTTGATCGTTTTTATAATTGTTGAACATAAAAGCAAACATCCCATGATGCCGTTGTATTTGTTCAAAAACAAAACATTCAGCGGCGCTAATCTTCTTACATTTTTTTTGTACGCAGCCCTTGCAAGCGCCATGTTATTTCTCACTTTGAATATGATTCAAATCCAAGGCTATAGCCAGTTGCAGGCTGGCATGACCCTATTGCCTTTTACCATTTTATTAATTGCTATTTCAAGATGGTCAGGCGGGTTGGTTGATAAATACGGGCCCCGCTGGTTTTTGATCCTTGGTCCTTCGGTTGCTGCTATCGGATTGTTGCTCTTATCTTTTGTAAAACAAACCAATGGGCCATCAGAATATTGGGCCACATTTTTTCCCGGAATTTTAATTTTTGGACTAGGTATGTCTTTTACCGTAACTCCACTCACCACAACAGTAATGGGCGCCGTTGCCAATCATTATTCAGGAACCGCATCCGGGGTTAACAATGCCATCAGCCGCATTGCCAATGTGTTTGCCAACGCCATTATTGGAGCATTGGCCATCTTATTTTTTACAGGATTTTTAAATACAAGAATGAAACAAAGCCCATTAAAAGATGAAGCCAAAATACAGGTGGTATCCCAGGCCGCAAATCTTGGCGATGCAAAAGTTCCTGCAAATATTATTGGCGAAAACAAAATTAAAATTGCCCTGGATTATAAAGAAGGATTTATAAATGTTTACGTAAAAGTGATGCGCATTTGTGCTATGCTGGCAGCCTTGTCGGCGTTGATGGCTTTTTTATTTATTAAAAATATGAATCCTGCCGAATGATGTTTCACATTGGGCAAGGTTGTAGTTTGTTGATTTAGCATCCGCCATAATTAATTACAGAAAAGCAATTACCAAAAATCAGTGGTTTATTGAACACTTGTGCCTTGAAAGCCTCAGTTATACAAAGCCCAAACCTTTAAATGTTTTATTTCCCCTTCAATAATTTCCTTTTATAAATAATCCTGATTGCAAATCCTTTTATCCGCTTTGCAAATCTTTTTTAGCCTTTCAGGTATTTTTTTGAGGAATTATTTTGATTTTGAAGGATTGAATTTATCAATTTATAAAGAGAGATTTCTCCCAGTACGTAGAATAGGCTCGTACCTTAATATCTTTATGTGCGAATAAAATTTGACTTTATGATCAGAGCTACATATAAGGACAGAAACAGAGTGGTAGATATTCTTGCAGAATCGTTTGATGATAACCAGAGTGTGAATTATATTATTAAACAGGACAAGAAAAGAAACAAACGAATTGTCATCTCTATTAAACCGTGTTCTATTGCGGGTTTTAAATAATTGTTCATAAAATTCATTCTATCATTGAGATTTAATTTATCCTGAATTTCCTGTCTATTTTTTTCACCTGCGATTACAGAAATTAATTGTTCGACTTGCGGGGTGACTTCCGGGGTGACTTGTTCCGCAGCTGGAAAAGTCATTCTCAAAAAATTATCTGAAAACTTAAAACAATCTCTATCATAACTTTCTAAAATGCGTGGAACTCCTGAACCCAAATGCTCCACCAGACCAAGGTCTTTAAAATGCGCATAATCTCCTGGTTTCGTGGAACTGAATAACCTTCAAAGAATTCCTGCTGGCTTAACCCTTCCGGCAAGCCCCCGGCTGAAGTGATCTCAATCCGATCTGAAAAACAATTCAAACTTTGGCGGTACCTCATTGGTATAATCATTATGCACAAATGCATTGATGATGGCCTCGCGTAATGCAATTGGATTCCAGGGCCGCTTTTCTTCTCTTTCTTTTGAAGTGATTTTGGTAAGCGT
>DATCWN010000388.1:0-7746 GCA_036566285.1 Hanamia sp. | reverse complement strand
TCATCATGAAGATTTGATTCGGTGGATGGAGGAGTTTCCTCATGCTTTGCATCAATTTCCGGAGTAGCTGCTGCAGCAATACCGGTGGGGGCTTCCGCGTCAGTTTCTTTCTCTTCTGAAGCATTTACTTCCGGCTTTACTTCATTCGGATTTCCTTCATAATTTTCATTTTCATGGTTGAAAGCATCAAAATCAAAATCAGGCATCAGGTCTGTTTTTACATAATCAATCGCTTCCGTCATTCCTTTCAGAAATTTATTAAAATCTTCTTTGTAAAGAAAAATTTTATGCCTGTCGTAGCCATCTTCATTAAATTTTTTACGGCTTTCCGTAATAGTCAAATAATAATCGTTACCGCGGGTTTCCCTTACATCAAAAAAATAAGTCCTTCGTTTACCAGCTCTTATTCTTTGGCTGTAAACGCTTTCCATTTTTTTGTCATTGTTTTCGTACGCCACTTTTTGAAATTTTTAATTGTTTTATAAAACCATTTTTAATCCGGACAAAGATAAAATTGTTTTTGGATTGACAAAATAAATGCACCATCAATCCGATCATTGCTGAATATTTTTTTCACGCTCCTGCTGATGGCGATACATTTCAGCGTATAATCCATTCAACTCCAGCAGCGACTGATGCGTTCCCTGTTCTGCAATTACACCATCTTTTAGTAAAATAATTTTATCAAAACTGAATAGGGAAAATATCCTGTGAGTGATGATGACAGCGGTTTTGGACTGTAGGTAATTATACAGATTGGAAATGATTTCATTCTCTGTTTTGGCATCTACGGCGCTAAGGCAATCATCAAAAACTACTATCTCATGATCTTTAATCAAGGCACGCGCAATTGAAATTCTTTGCTTTTGTCCGCCGCTTAACGTTACTCCCCGCTCCCCTATCATGGTCTCGTATTTCTCCCGAAAAAATTCTATTTCATCTTCTACTGCTGCATTTTTGGCTGCTTCTACTACCCGCGTTTTTTCCACATTTTCCAAAGCAAATCCAATATTATTTTCTACCGTATCGCTGAATAAAAACACATCCTGGGGAACATAGCTAATCTGCGAACGAATGGTTTTTAAATCAATTTCTTTTATGTCAACATCGTCATAAAATATATTTCCTTTCTGCGGATCATACATTCTCAACATCAATTGTGCAATGGTTGACTTACCGGAACCTGTTTTGCCAATGATGGCAATTTTTTCACCGCGTTTTATTTTTAAGGAAAAATTTTTAATGGCATGAATGCCGGTATGCGGATAAACAAAATCAACATGCCTGAATTCAATATTTCCTTTTAGCATTACTTCTTTTGCCTGCGGTTCATTTTTAATTGTGGGCACCGTATGCATAAATTCGTTGATGCGGCGCTGTGAGGTAGCGGCTCTCTGAATCATACTGGCCGTCCAGCCTATGGCGCTCACCGGAAAAGTGAGGAGTAAAATGTACATTACAAACTCTCCTATTACGCCCACGCTAATGGTTCCGTCTATCACATAAAATCCGCCAATCATGATAGTAAGCAAAGTACTCAGCCCAATCATTAAACCCATTGAAGGAAAATAAATGGCTTCTGTTTTCGCAAGGGAAATGGCACTGTTCCGGTACTGTTCACTGTTTTTTTCAAAAAAACCAAGCATTGCTTTTTCCTGTACGAAAGATTTGATGACGCGGATGCCGGAATAAGATTCCTGGGCATTGGTAGTAAGGTCAGAAAGCAGCGATTGAATTTTATCTGCCTTACGATTGATGATGGTATTTACATAATAAATGGTGATGGCCAGAATGGGCAAAGGCGCCAAAACATACCAGGTCAGTTCCGCGTTTTCATTGAACATATAAGAAACGGAAAAGCCAATGGTGGCGGCCAGATTGATGAGGTACATGATGGCCGGCCCCGTGTACATGCGCACCCGGCTTACGTCTTCCGAAATGCGGCTCATGAGGTCGCCGGTATTATGCGTTTTATAAAAATGGGTATCCAGTCGCTGGTAGTGTTTGAATATTTCATTCTTTTGCTCAAACTCAATGTGGCGGCTCATTACAATGATGGTTTGCCGCATCAGGAACATAAAGAATCCACTGATGAGCGCCAGCACCAAAAGAATAATTCCGGAGTAGAGGATTTTTGTTTTAAAAGGGCTGCCTTTTTCATCAAGACCATGAATAAAACCATTGATGAGCGGATCGTAATGAGTGATAGCTTTTGCATGAGCAATGGTATTATCCTGGTTTAAACTAATTTCAACGGTGTTTAAAACGTACTTGGTAACCTGTGGCGCCAGGATGCGAAAGTAGTTGGAGAGCACAATGAATATCATGCCCATGATGAAGAGCCATTTGTATTTCCAGAAATATTTATTGAGAGATTTGAGTGATTTCATTCTTTAATGTGCTGATGTGCTAATTAGCCAATATGCTAATTAGCCAATTTGAAAATGTGAAAATATGAAAATGTGAGAATGGAAAAAGGAAAAATCCAATTAATGTGCTGATGTGCTAATATGCTAATGTGCTAATTAGTCAATGTGAAAATATGAAAATGGAGAACCCTAAATTTATCCAACTCACTAAATTTCCTAACCTTCCTAACCTTCCTAACCTTCTAAACCTTCTAAACCTTCTAAACTTTCTAAACCAATAAACTAGTAAACCAATTAACTTATCAACCAAACTCATTATAAATCTTATCCCCTAAATACTTTTCAAACAAAGCCACGGACTTCACATCCGTTAAAACTTTTAAATGATTTACATGATGCAGGTCGGTGCCTACAAAATCCGCTAAATTATTTTCAAGAATAAATTTTGCGGCTTTGGCTACATGTTTTCCATAATAGCCGGTAATTGAAAGAAGATTTACCTGGAGCAGAAATCCCAATTCTTTAAGCCTGGTATAGGCTTCGTAATTTTTATGGTAATAAGAATACCTTTCGGGATGCGCCATTAAGGGCTGATAATTATTGGTGAGGATCTCAAAAGACATCTGTTCCAAATTATCGGGAGAAGCAGAATAGGAAAGTTCGGTTAAAATATAATTCTTTTTAAGAGTAAGTAAAGGCTCTTTTTTGCGAAGCAATTCCATAAAATAATCATCCAGCATGTACTCCGCAGCGGCGCTTATTTGGGTTTGCATTCCACTTTGGCGGCAGGCTTTTTTTAATTTATCCAAAGCATTATTGATAGTGGCCGGAGTATTCCGGTACATATCACCGATGATGTGCGGGGTGCAAATAAATTTATTGATACCCACATCAGATAAGGAACGCAGAAGCTGAAGCGAAGTATCTACATCAGGCGAACCATCATCTATGCCTGGTAAAATATGAGAATGAATATCCTGCGCCAGCCATGAAAAACCGGGATATACAGGATCTATTTTCTTTCTATTAAAAAAATTCAGCATGGTTAGTTACCGGTTTCCCATTTGCGGGAAGATAGGAAACAGTGGTTTTAATAGGTTCGGATTCTTTATAGGGTACCTGCTTACTGAATGAACTTTTATATTGATGGAGTTTGCTAATGGGTTTTAAAATAGAAACTAAAAAAGGAAAAGGAATATGGTTCTTTTTCATGGCAAGATAATCGCGGCGATTGGCACGCAATCTTCGTTTTAGATTTCCATTGCTGATGCCACCCGTTCGCATTTTCACCACCCTTTGCTCAAGGTAGGTAGCGCTTATTTTATGCTGGTAAAGATAGCGCGCCATAAACTCATAATCAGCGGCGGTGTAGTAATGATTTTCGTACAATCCATATTGCTCAATTAATCCACGCCGCATATAAAACGTAGGGTGCGCAGGCATCCAGCCGTATTTGAAACGATACCTTTTGTAAGAAATACCTTTCCAGAAACGGGTAATTTTTTGAGTGTTACAAGGATCCACATATACCAGGTCGCCGTAAACCGAATCGGTTTTGGTAGTTTTAAAACAATCCACAATATTCCTTATTACATCGGCTGAGGCAAACATATCGTCACTGTTTAAAATTCCTATAATATCGCCGGTGGCCAATTGAATTCCTTTATTAATGGCATCATACATGCCCCTGTCGGTTTCGGATATCCATTTAGAAACATGATCGCTGTTGTCTTTGATGATCTGTACGGTAGCGTCCTTTGATTTTCCATCAATGATAATATGCTCAATATCCTTATGACTCTGCCTCCTTACAGATTCAATGCAGTCCGAAAGATATTTTTCGGAATTGAGCGTTACAGTGATGATAGAAACCTTCATGTAGTGATTATGAGCGTTAAAGTAAACACTTTTTTTTATTTTTTCATAAAAAAAATTATTAATAAACCGGCATTCCTCAATTTTTTATCCACATTTAAACTTAAGAAGCGGGTAGATTAACCGCAAAGTTTTTGCATGTCTTTTAAAATCATTCCTTAAACGCATAGTTATAAGATTTGTTGTCTTGTGTTCATTCAGGCGTTATCCTTTCTATGAATTAAAATATTTTCCATCACCAGCATGTCCATGTCTGTTCTTACATAACAATCCAATGCCTGGGCAGGTGAGTTTACAATTGGTTCGTTTTCATTGAAAGAAGTGTTCAATAGAACCGGAACACCCGTTTTTTTTCTGAAAGCCTCTATCAATTGATAAAACCGGGGCGAAATATTTTTATCAACAGTTTGCAATCTTCCGCTGCCATCCACGTGCGTAACTGCCGGAATTTCTTTTCTCTTATTTTCTTTGATAGAAAATACTTTTTCCATGAAAGGAACTTCGTCAGTTACTTCAAAATAATCCCCAACATATTCCTTCAGAATGGAAGGTGCAAAAGGCCGGAAACTTTCCCTTCTTTTAATTTTAGCATTCAAAATGTCTTTGGCATCTGTTCTTCGCGGGTCTGCAAGAATAGACCTTGCGCCCAAAGCCCGCGGGCCAAATTCTGAACGACCGTTAAACCAACCCACCACGCCACCACCGATGAGGCAATCCGTAATTTTGTCAAACAACACCTCATTTTCATATTCTGTAAAAAGTACGTTCTGAGCCAACAGGCATTCTTTGATGTCCGTATTATTAAACCGGCTTCCGGTATATGCCGAAAAGATAGCCGGCATTCTTTTCTCTTTTAATAACTGATGTTGTACAAATAACGCAGCGCCGATAGATATACCCGCATCGTGGCCTGCAGATGGAATGTAAATATTCCTGAAAGAAGTATGCTTTTTTATTTTACCATTGGCCACACTATTTTGAGCCACACCTCCGGCGAGGCATAGATTTTTTAGGCCGGTTCTTTTTTGCAAATGCTCCATAATATGGAAAATAGTAAGTTCCGTTATTTTTTGCACAGAAGCGGCGAGGTCTTTATGGTACTGATTCAGGGGTTCTTCTTTCTTTCGCGGTTCGCCAAATTGCTTTACCATTTCTTCACTGTACATGGGCTGCACCACGGGAATATGATCTTCGCCATAAGAGATGACTCCTTCGGTTCCTTTTCTGAAATATTTAAGGTTCAATTGAAACAATCCATTATCCGTTAAATGAATGACCTCTTTTAATTTGTCAACATATTTTGCTTCGCCATACGGAGCCATCCCCATTACCTTGTACTCATCGCCATAATGGGGGAACCCGAGCAGTTGCGTAAAAGCCGTATAAAAAATGCCGATGGAATGGGGGAAATCCACTGAATCTAAAACGGTGATTTCATTCCCTTTTCCTACCGCCGTCATGGTGGTAGTAAAATCCCCTGAACCGTCAATGGAAAGGCAGGCTGCTTCTTCAAAAGGTGACGCAAAAAAGGCGGAAGCGATGTGGCTGCGGTGGTGCTCTACCTGCTTTATTTTGGGTTTAAAAATGTGTGGTGGTAAGCCGGAAATCGTTGCCAGTTCCTTTTCCAGGGAGCTTACTTTACGGCTGTTGTGCAGCCGGTTTTTTATTGCTGAAAAACTGCCGGAGGGATTGCGTGCGAGGTATAATAATTTCTTAAAGAACTTTGCTTTTGGGTCGCGGCCAATGGCAAAATAGTCCACCTCTTCAAATGAGATTCCTGCTTCCTTTATGCAAAACTCAATGGCCATTTGTGGAAAGCCGGCCCAATGCTTTACCCTGCGAAACCTTTCTTCTTCTATAGCCGCGATCAGTTCGCCATTTACAAAAATAGCTGCCGAAGAATCTGCATGATATGCGTTAATTCCGATGATGGTCATTGGGAGTGAATGGGTGAATGGTGAGTAGTGAATGGTGAGTAGGGAATGGTGAATGGTGAGTGGTGAATAGTGAAGCAAGAAGCAAGTTTGCCCTCATTGGCTAATTAGCACATTGGCTAATTGGCTAATTTGCTAATTGGTTTTTTCCCTGTTTTATCATACCACCAGATCATGAGGAAAATGAAGAGGTAGGCAAATATATTGAACCAGGTATGGTGATCTAATCCCAGGGGCATGGGCCAGCCTTTGTTGATGGCCACAAGGAACAAAGTGATCCGGATGTCGTTGATGAGCCAAAGTGCCAGCACTCCTAAAAAAATCCATTTTATCTTTCTTGCAAAGCTACCACTGTTGGCCGCTACGAATGCGATCCAAAAACTATACACGCCGTAGCCTACACAATCCATAGCGATAATAACTCCTCTACCGCCCGTGATTCTCATAAAAAATCCGGGTTCCATTTGTGTGGGGATACCAAAAAGAGATAAAAAAAAGCCGGTGCCACTTAACAATGAAAGCTTTATCCAACTTACATAGTCCAGGTATTTTTCAACAAAAGGGCTATAATAATTATCGGGTGAAGCCAGGCCGATTATGGCAAGCGTCCCAAAATACAGCAGGCAAAAAATTCCTGCGAATTTTAAGAGGTAACGGAGGAAGGGGTTTTTTAAGAGTTTGATGGTTAATTGGTTAATTAGTTAATTAGTTAATTGGTTTATTCGTTAGTAGTTTATTGGTTTAGGGATTTCGGTTTATTATAGTGTAGGGTAAATATCCTATAAATCCCCGATATCCTCCCACAGATCTTTCCACGCCGGGTTTATAGAATTTATTAAAGACTCCTTTGCTTTCCTGTTTCCGGCTTTAATTTGCTTTTCTCTTGCAATGGCGTCTTCAATATAATCAAGATGTTCATACCAGACAATTTTGTTGCAATTGTATTTAGCAGTAAAACTGTTGGGATAGTACTTCGATTTATGCTGGTCAATTCTTGCTCTTAACTCTGAGGTTACTCCCGTGTATAAGACCGTGTTGTTTTTATTCGTGAGTATGTAAACAAAGCCTCCGTGTTTTAGTAGCATATTTATTACGGTTTACTTTATTGTTTGATGGCAAAGGTCATTGCGGCCAATTTCGAGGAACGTCATTGCAAGAGACTTCGCGGGATTTTTGCCGAAACTCACGAACGTCATTGCGGGAAACTTCGGGGATTTTTGCCGAAACCTCTGAACGTCATTGCGAGAAATTCCGGGGATTTTTGCCGGAATTTCGTGGCAATCTCGCTTTGTTTTGCCGAGATTGCTTTGCTTCATTCTTCGCAACACCTTTGATGGTCGGTGAGTAGTTTTTTCACATCGGGTGATAGATTGCTTCGTGCCTCGCAATGACAGAATAGGAGGAGTCGCAATGATGGAACTGAGATTGCTTCGTGCCTCGCAATGACGGAATGGTGAAGTCGCAATGATGGTTGGTAAGGGTCTCGCAATTATGTAAGAAAGAGCTGATACTGCAAACGTCATTGCGAGAAATTCCGGGGATTTTTGCCGGAATTTCGTGGCAATCTC
>DATCWN010000313.1:0-7951 GCA_036566285.1 Hanamia sp. | reverse complement strand
CCTGTATCAACTCCTTTACCTGCTGCTTCCACTGCAATTAATTTTACAGAATCATCTTCTAAGAAATGATAAAAAGCGCCTGCTGCATTACTGCCTCCACCCACACAAGCGATGACATAATCAGGCAACTCATTGTTATTTATTTCTTTTAATTGCCACCGGATTTCTTTACTAATAACACTTTGAAAACGCGCCACCATATCGGGATACGGATGCGGGCCTACCACACTTCCAATTAAATAATACGTGTCGTTCGGATTATTAATCCAATCTCTGATCGCTTCATTCGTAGCGTCTTTCAGCGTCTTGCTGCCACTAAGCGCAGGCACTACTTTGGCACCCAACATTTTCATTCTTGCCACGTTTGGCGCCTGGCGGTGAATGTCTTTTTCACCCATGTAAACAATGCATTTCAATCCTTTCAAAGCGCAAACCGTAGCCGTGGCAACGCCATGCTGGCCTGCACCTGTTTCTGCAATGATTCTTTTTTTACCAAGCTTCTCTGCCAACAAAATCTGGCCAATGGTATTGTTGATCTTGTGTGCGCCTGTGTGGCAAAGATCTTCTCTCTTTAAAAATATTCTGGTTCCGTATTTCTCACTTAATCTCTTTGCAGGATACAAAGGAGTAGGCCTGCCGGCATAGTTTTTTAAAAGAGAATCCAGTTCTTTTTGGAAACTTTCTTCCCGGATTATTGTAAGATAATTATCCCGAAGCTGCTGCACATTATTATGCAACATCTCCGGTACATAAGCACCGCCAAAATCGCCGTAGTAACCATTTTCATTAACCTGCCACATAGTATCTTTTTTTACTTGCTAATTAATTTTTTGTTCAAGCTTTCAATTTTTTTCCGAAGGCACCGGTGAAAGAGAGTCAGGATTGAGGTTGTAACTGATCCACAAATTCTTTTACCAAATTCAAATCCTTGATTCCAGGCTCCTTTTCAAAACGGCTGTTAATATCTATACCATAGAAAAAAGGATGTTCAAATTTTTTCAACGCATCCACTTCATTGATGCTGATGCCGCCACTCAAAAAAAACGACTTGCCTATGGTTGCGGTTTTAAGCACTTCCCATTTAAATTTCTCACCGGTTCCGCCATATAAAACTGAAGAGGCTTTATCAAATAAATAATAATCGCACACTTCATCATATTCTTTCACCAGCCAATCTATATCCGCATGTTTTTCATTAATACGAAAGGCTTTAATCACTTTTACATGATCGCTGATCTGACTACAAAACGCCGGCGTTTCATCACCATGCAACTGAACCACTTCCAAACCGAAAAGCTCTACCTGCTTCATAATTTGTTCTGCTGTTTCATTTACAAAGACACCCACCTTTTGAAGGGATAGCCCCAGGTTTTTCACTTCTTCAGCAACGAGTTTTTTTAATATTGAACGTGGGGACGGTGCATAAAATATCAACCCTGCATAGTCTATTCCTATTTCATTTAATTCCTGCAACTGCGCTAAATCCGTAATGCCACATACTTTTATTTTCATTGTTATTTTTTAATTATTCCGCAAGTTACTTTACCCAACCTTCACTCAAATAATAAAGATTTCCTTCAACATTTTTCCGAAGGAAGCCTCAAAAAAATTCCTGGTTTTACTTTTACAATTCGTGTTATCCGTATAAAAAATTCGTGTTATCAAAATGCATTTAATTCTTTTACAAAATTATGAAATGCAAGTCCCGGATCTTTTTCCCGCATAAACTTTTCACCCATTAAAAATCCACGGAAACCATGCCGCTTCAATAGCTGAATGGTTTCTACATCATTAATTCCACTCTCCGCTATTTTAATTTTATCGTCAGGAATTTTATTCCCAAGCTCTATGGAATGATTGATATCCACCGAAAAGTTTTTAAGATTGCGATTGTTGATGCCTACTACATCTGTCTCATCGCAAATATGTTCCAACTCTTCTTCATTATGTATTTCCAATAAAACATTCAGGCCAATATTTTTTGCAAAGGAAGCTAATGACTTCACTTCTTCCTTACTAAGACATGCGGCTATCAACAAAATAATTTCAGCTCCATAACCTTTCGATTCCAGCAACTGGTATTCATCAATTATAAAATCTTTTCGCAACAAGGGTACTTCATTGACAGTGGCTTCCAATAAATCTTTTAAGGAGCCGCCAAAAAATTCTTCATCGGTTAAAACAGAAATAGCACTTGCTCCATATTTTGTGTAAGCAACAGTTACCTCTGTAACCGAAGAAGTAGCATTGATGATTCCCTTTGATGGGGACCTTCTTTTGAATTCTGCAATGATTCCGGTTTTATCTTTCTGCAATAAAAAGTCTTTGAAAGAAAGGGTTTTGTTTTTAAAGAACGGTAAACTTTCCAATTCACGAATACCCGTTTCGCTTTTTCGCTGATCTACTTCCTTTTTCTTTTTTGCAATAATAGTTTCAAGAATATTCATTATTGTAAGCTTATTAATTTTTGAAAATTTTGATACGCTTTCCCACTTTCAAGGCTTTCCACGCTTAGTGCATAAGATTCATCATAATCTTTAAACTTACCTGTAGCCAAAAGCGCCATGGCTGCATTAGCGATCACCACTGCGTTTTGTGCCCAGGTGCCTTCTCCTTTCAAAATCTTTAAAAATATTTTCGCTGCTTCCTCTGTAGAATTGCCACCATAAATATCAACAGGGCTTACGGCTCTTTTTCCTAAATATTCAGCGGATAGAATTTTCTCACCTTCGTTGGTGATTACTTTTGTATCGCCGGTTAGTGATATTTCATCGTAACCTTCAAGGCTATGAATGATCATAAATTTAGCGTCAGATTGCTGAAGCAGATAAGAATAAATTCTTGCCATTTCAAGATTGTAAACACCCACCATTTGCACCGCAGGCAATGACGGGTTTACCATAGGGCCAAGCATATTGAAAAAAGTACGAACGCCTAAATTCTTCCTTATCGGCCCTACCACTTTTAATGCAGGATGAAATAAAGGCGCGTGCATGAAGCAGATATTTACTTCTTCAATTTCATTGAGCAGCTTTTTATTATCAGAAGAAAAACGATAGCCCAACGTCTCCATCACATTGCTGGAACCGCTTATAGACGTGGCTCCATAATTGCCGTGCTTGGCTACTTTTTGTCCTGCGCCTGCGGCAATAAAACAACTTAAAGTAGAAATATTAAAAGTATTTTTTCCATCGCCGCCCGTGCCTACAATGTCTAAAACGCTGTGTTCATTTAGTTTTACAGGCACACACAATTCCATCAGCGCATCCCGGAAACCAAGTAATTCAGGAATGGTAATGCTTCTCATCAGGAACACGGTAGTAAAGGAAGCAATTTCCGCATCAGAATAAATTCCTTTGGAGATATTGATCAATATTTCCTTCGCGCTTTCTCTTGAAAGCGTTTTGTGTTCAAATAAATATTGTAAAATCTTTTTCATTTTTAATCTTTTAACCAGTTTGCCATTATTTTTTCACCATCAGGTGTCAACACACTTTCAGGATGAAACTGCACACCCTGCACATCAAATTTTTTATGTCGCAGTGCCATGATGTAACCATTTTCATCCTCAGCAGTAATTTCCAATTCTTTTGGAAAATCTTCTTTATCTACAATCCAGGAATGATAGCGCCCTACTTCCAGTTCATTGGGCAATGACTTAAAAATATCATTTTCAGATTGAGTTCTCTTTTCGTTGATTTTAATTTTTGTGGCCACGCCATGGTACACTGTTTTTAAATTAATTAATTTCCCACCGAATGATTCTGCGATAGCCTGTTGGCCCAGACACACGCCCAGTATAGATTTGGAGGAAGCGTATTCTTTAATTAAAGGAAGTAATAATCCCGATTCCGAAGGGAGCCCCGGGCCGGGAGAAATAATTATTTTATCATAATCATTTACTTTTTCAAGAGAAATTTTATCATTACGATACACGTCCACTTTACCGTGAATTATTTTTTCAACCACATGCACCAGGTTGTAGGTAAATGAATCGTAATTATCAAAAATCAATATTTTCATTGTTTATATTTTTTCGGCTGATAGAATGGCAGCGGTTAATGCGTTTAATTTATTCGTTACTTCCTGTAGCTCACTGCCAGGCATAGACGAAATAGTAATCCCGGCGCCAGCCCGATAATTGAGGCAATTATTTTTACTTAAAAAAGTTCTTATCATTATCGCATGGTTTATGTTTCCATTGAAGCCCACAAAGCCGATGCAGCCTCCATAATAGCTACGATTATCATTTTCAAATTCGTTGATAAGCTGCATGGCCTTGTATTTCGGTGCACCACTGAGGGTGCCTGCCGGAAAAGTAACGGCAAGTAAATCGAAAGGATTGGTATCTTTTTCCGAAGTACCTTTTACCTCGCTCACCAAATGAATAACGTGAGAAAAATATTGCACTTCACAAAAACGGCTTACATGCACATCGCTGCACAAGCGGCTTAAATCATTGCGGGCCAGGTCCACCAGCATCACATGCTCTGCATTTTCTTTCTTATCTTTTAAAAGCTTTTCAGCCAGTTGCTCATCAGTAACCTCGTTGCCCGTGCGCCTGAAAGTTCCGGCAATCGGATGCACTACAGCCGTATTATTTTTAACCACCAACTGGCTTTCAGGGCTGCTTCCAAATAAACGGTAATCACCATAATCAAAATAAAAAAGATAAGGGCTTGGATTGATGTTGCGCAATGCCCGATAGACATTAAATTCATCGCCTGAAAACTTTTGTTGAAACTTACGGCTCAGCACAATTTGGAATACATCGCCACGGGCGCAGCTTGCAATTCCTTTTTTAACCATACTGATATATTCTTCATCATTCAATGGAGACGTTTCATTTTCCACAGCAGCAAAAGGATACGTGGGAACGTCCTTGCTTTTGATAATACTTTCAATAAGCGCCCCATTGCTTTCTATTCCTTTGATATGATTTTCGCAAATAAACAACTCATTTTTAAAATGATTGATGGCGATAACATATTGGTAAAGGCGGTAGCGAATAAGGGGGATAGCCTCCTCCTGTCCCCCAAAGGGGGATGATGGGGAAGCATTTAATTTTATGGTGTCGAAAAACTGAACCGCATCAAAAGTGGTATAACCAAATAATCCCTGGGCCATATTTACAGGCATTTCAGCCTGCCCCGCAATATCGAAATGCTGCATAAACTTCCACAATTCATCGGGAACCTTTGTCTCTTTTTTAATAGCAATTTTCTTTGGTTCCTCATTCGGAAATTTGTATTCTATTTCGTTAAGGTTACTGATTTCAATTCCGGCAATCGCGTTAATGCCGATGAAAGAAAAACTGTTTTCGCCCGCATGAAAGTCTGTACTTTCCAAAAGAATAGTATCGCGAAAGCGGTCGCGCAGTCGCAGATAAATACCTACGGGCGTAAATACATCCGCTAATAATTTTTTGTGCGAAGTGGATAGTTCAATCTTTTTACTCATTTTATTTTGTTTCGTTTCATACTACAAAAAAACCCGGCTAAGTGCCGGGGTTTATATTTTATGTAATACACAAATAAAAGCAATGCGGCACAATCAGGAGATTGTGTGCCACCAGCTATTGTATGTGTTGTTGATTTTCATTTGCCGAGCAAAGATGAAGTGAAAATTTTTAACGGGCAAATTTTTTTTTAGCCTCATCCCAACCCTTCTCCCAGGGGTGAGGGCCAAATGCAACCCTGGCATGTTTTTTTCAATCTCCTTACAAATCAATTTTCAATTGAAACAAATTCTCCTTTTCTTTTTTGTAACCATATCCACTTTGGCTGAGGCGCAAAAAATAGACAGCATTTATGTAAACCTATACACAGACAGCCTTAAAAAAGGAACTTACAATTACATTAATATTGACGGCAAACTTTCTAACGGAAGGTATTTGCCACTTGATTCCACCGACATTATTTTTTCAGCGAGCGATGGAAAGTTTTATGGCAATCAGCTTTGGATAGAACCCCACTTTACCAAAAAAAAGGTTTCCATAAAAGTAGTACTTCGTTCCAATCCTTCGATGTACAAAGAGTTTGACATGTACATTAAAAAAATCCCCAACCCGGATAAACTGAAATCCGAAGATGAAATATTGAATGAAGGAAAGGCAGCTAAGAAAAAGAAATAGGTCTTCCTGATTTTTTCAAAAACAGGAATATCTTTTTAGAAGTCATCCACAAATTGTATCAAAAAATAAATCTTACATTTATAATAAAATATAAAATGGATATCCGGGATCAAATAGAGGTAAATCCAAAAGTTTTAATGGGTAAACCTGTAATAAAAGGGACACGTATTTCAGTTGAATCCATTCTTGAAAAGCTTGCCGCCGGAGAAACAGAAATGGAGATTTTGCAAGCGCATCCGCATCTGAATAGAGAAAATATTAAAGCAGCCCTGGGCTTTGCAGCTCAATGGAACTATCTATCTATAATTACATTGAATTAAATCTGTTCTTAAAATTATCATAATGCCTGAAATATATCATATAAAAATAAAAAAAGAATACGCCGCGGCCTTAATTGATGATCTCATTAAAATAGATGCTGTCGAAGATCTGGGAACAGAATATCCTGAACTTGCCCAATGGCAAAAAGAGGCACTTGAAAAAGAATCGCAGGCTATTGCTGCAAATCCTGATTATTTAATTCCCTGGGATGATGTAAAAAATCGTTTTAAACAGCCTTAATGCATTATTCCATATATATCACCCCTACTGCGTTGGATGATTTACAAGAGGGATTTGATTTTTACAACAACCGTATTGCTAACTTGGGCTTTAGGTTTGGCGACGAAGTGGATAACGCTTTAGAAGCTGTTGCAAAAAATCCCACACGTTATCCTTTTCGTTATCAAAACGTAAGGGCAAAAATAGTAGCTAAATTTCCTTACCTTATTTTTTATACTATTAATGAGGCCAATCTCTCTGTTGAGGTACTCCGTATTTTTAATACTTACCAGGCTCCTTTTTGGTTAACAGATGAAGCGACCTAAATCGTGTCTAAACACTATCAAATCAGGGAGGTCTTTTTTAAGTTTCTATCGTCGTTTGAAGACAAAAAAAACCGGCAAGTTACTTACATCGCACCGCTCAACCGCATACCCTTGCTATCTTCCGATCCTGGGGGAGTTCTGTAGGAGCTGGCCGTATAAGACTTGCCGGGGCGCAAATATAAGAAGAGAATTATAAATCCTCAACTACGAATTGAGAATTAAGAATTAAAATGCAAGCCCTTATCGCAATTGCCCCTCTAAAATGCCGGATTGATACCCCATGTAATTATCAGGAATTATTAGCTTTGTTATAGTAAATAAGAAGGCGTGAAAAATTTATCCGTTTTTAATTTTATTACACTTAACGGCTACTATAAAGGGGCCAATGAAGAAATCGACTGGCACAAACACAGTGAAGAAGATGCTGAATATTCAGCAGAAAGCCTCAAAGCCGGCAACATACTTCTTTTTGGCCGTGTTACTTATGAAATGATGGCAGGCTTCTGGCCTTCACCTATGGCCCTGGAGAATTTCCCAACAGTAGCGGAAGGGATGAACAAAGCTGAAAAAATTGTTTTTTCAAAAACATTAAAAAAGGCCGACTGGCAAAACACGCGGATAATAAGTGAAAATATTTTGGATGAAATAAGAAAATTAAAAGAGGTGGCCGGAAAGGATATGACCCTCTTAGGCAGCGGAAGTATTTTAACCCAAATGGCAGAGGCGGGTTTAATTGATGAATACCAGATTATGATTGACCCGGTTGCCATTACCCGGGGCACGCCCATATTTCAAAACATAAAGCATCAACTGGATTTAAAACTAACTAATACCAGAACATTTAAAAATGGAGCGGTGCTTCTTTGCTACCGCCCGATGGTCAATGGGGAATGGTGAATGGTCAATCGGTTTGGGGAGAACATATTCAAAGTCAAAGATAAGATTAGGTTCT
>DATCWN010000271.1:0-4827 GCA_036566285.1 Hanamia sp. | reverse complement strand
TTTTAAAGATGGCTCTTTCTATACCTCAAAGAAAAAAAATGTTTAACTGCATCCCATGCTGTTCCCACAATTCAAACACTTGTAGCAGGTACCGCTGCGAATGGTGATGTGCCCGCAAACATTGCAAGCCGGCGCATCGCTTTGCATATTTTTTGCAGCGGCATTTACGGCGTCCTGGCTATGGTCAGTTTTTTTGGCATATTCAGCCCTGTATGATTTCGTTTGTGCCTTACCGTTAGGAGCGCCTAACACACGCACTTCACTGAGTTCAGGAACACGATTGCCAATGGTCGGCGTATTTTCATCCCAGGGTTTATCGCCCATGTTTTCTACTTCCGGTTTATCCAAAACATGAACCAGATCATTTCTTCCCAGATATTCGTACGCCAAAGAACGGAACATGAAATCAATAATGGAAGTGGCTGATTTAATATTCGGGTGCTCTACCATTCCGGAAGGCTCAAAGCGGGTAAATACAAATTTTTCTACAAACTCTTCCAAGGGCACTCCATACTGAAGCCCGATGGAAATGGCAATGGCAAAACAGTTAAGCATGCTGCGCATCGTAGCGCCTTCCTTGGCCATATCAATAAATATTTCACCCAAGGTACCATCACTGTATTCGCCGGTTCTTACAAATAATGTCTGTCCGTTTATTTTTGCTTTTTGAGTAAATCCTCTTCGTTTCGCCGGTAAGGTTCTGCGCTCAACAATCATAGCCAACTGGCGTTTTAATACAGTGTCCGCGCTATTTTGAACTCTTTTGTTTACTTCTTCCAAAAGGTCATTTACCGTAAGCTGGCCCATGTCAACGAGTGCTGCTTCGTGCTTTTCAGTTTCAGTTTCTTCTACCTCTGCATCTTTCTTTTTCTTATCGCTTTTATTACTTAGTGGTTGCGATAATTTGGAACCATCACGGTAAAGCGCACACGCTTTTAATCCCAATTGCCAGCTTAATAAATAGGCATCCGAAATTTCTTCAATGGTGCCTTCATTCGGAAGATTAATAGTTTTTGAAATAGCGCCGCTGATGAAAGGCTGAACAGAAGCCATCATACGAATGTGGCCGCTATGGTGAATGTAACGCTTACCAATATGGCCGCATTTATTAGCGCAATCAAAAACTGATAAATGTTTATCTTTTAAATAGGGAGCGCCTTCCACCGTCATGGTGCCACAGATATAAATATTTGCTTCTTCGATTTGTTCCTCTGTAAATCCTAATGCTTCTAAAAGACTCCATTCAAAATTGTTGTAATCTTCCGCTTTAAAACCTAAGCGCTGCAAACATTCTTCACCCAAATTAAATGCGTTGAATACAAAACCAATTTCGAATGCCGAAGGCAGTGAGGCTTCTAATTTTGCAATATCATTTTCGGTAAATCCTTTTTGTAAAAGCGATTCGGTATTGATATATGGCGATCCTTTGAAAGTAGCGTGCCCTTTGGCATAATTTACGATTTCTTCAATCTCGCTTTCTGAATATTTCAGATTTCTCAGAGCCTGCGGCACACTTAAGTTGATGATTTTAAAATAACCTCCGCCACTTAATTTTTTAAATTTTACCAGAGCAAAATCGGGTTCTACACCGGTGGTGTCGCAATCCATCACCAGGCCAATTGTTCCGGTAGGCGCTATCACAGTGGTTTGTGCATTTCTGTAACCAAATTGTTCGCCCATTTTTACCGCATCATCCCAAGCCTTGGTTGCTGCTTTCAATAAATAATCGGGGCAATATTTTGCATTGATGCCATGTGGTTTTATTTCAAGTTCTTCATAAGCATCCATGGCATCATACGCCGCTGCACGATGATTGCGCATTACGCGAAGCATGTGTTTTTTATTTTCTTCATACTTACTGAATGTACCCAGATGTTCTGCAAGTTCCGCAGAAGTTTTATAAGCAATTCCGGTCATAATCGCCGAAATCGAACCGGCAATTCCGCGTGCTTTATCGCTATCGTAAGGAATGCCGCTCACCATCAACATACTTCCCAGGTTGGCAAATCCCAAACCCAATGTTCTGTAATCGTAACTTAATTGAGCCACTTCTTTGCTTGGGAATTGTGCCATCAACACAGATATTTCCAAAACGGTTGTCCATAAACGAACGGTATATTCAAAACCAGGAACATCGAATGAATTATCCTCTTCATTAAAAAATTTACGAAGATTTACTGATGCCAGGTTGCAGGCAGTATTGTCCAGAAACATATATTCACTGCACGGGTTGCTGGCTCTTATTCTTCCACCTTCAGGGCAAGTATGCCATTCGTTGATAGTGGTATCATATTGTGTCCCCGGATCAGCGCAGGCCCAGGCTGCATAATTTATTTCATCCCATAATTTTTTTGCTTTGATGGTTTTCATGGTGTGTCCATCGCTGCGTGCTTTTAATTCCCAGTCGCCATCTGCTTCCAATGCGTGAAAAAATTTATTAGGAATGCGTACGGAATTGTTGCTGTTTTGGCCGCTGATGGTTTTGTAAGCTTCGCCTTCGTAATCGCTTGGGTAACCTGCTGCGATTAATGCGGCTACTTTTTTTTCTTCTTTTACTTTCCAGTTTACAAAAGTTTCAATTTCAGGATGATCCAAATCCAAACAAACCATTTTTGCTGCCCGTCTTGTGGTGCCACCGCTTTTTATAGCTCCTGCTGCGCGATCTCCTATTTTCAGGAAACTCATTAATCCGCTGGAAGTGCCGCCACCACTCAGTTTCTCTCCTTCTCCACGAATAGAACTGAAGTTGGTGCCTACACCGCTACCGTATTTAAAAATTCTTGCTTCGCGAACCCATAGATCCATGATGCCGCCATCATTTACCAAATCATCTTCTACACTTAGGATAAAACATGCATGCGGTTGCGGTCGCTCATACGCAGAAGTTGATTTTTTTAAAATTCCATCAACGGCATCTACATAATAATGGCCCTGCGGTTTCCCGGTGATGCCATATACTTCATGCAAACCGGTGTTGAACCATTGTGGCGAATTAGGCACGCATGATTGGTTGAGAATTCCATAGACCAATTCTTCATAAAAAATTTGCGCATCTTCTTTAGAAGCGAAATAATGATTTCTTTCGCCCCATACCCGCCAGCAATGAGCCATACGATGGGCCACCTGTTTTACGGAAGTCTCACGGCCTGTGGTTCCGTCAGGTTGAGGAACGCCTGCTTTTCTGAAATATTTTTGCGCTAAAATATCTGTGGCAATCTGGCTCCATTGGTTAGGTACTTCCACATTATTCATTTGGAAAACGATTTCACCAGTCGTGTTTTTTATTACCGAAGTGCGGTAATCATACTCAAACATGTCAAAAGGAGTAGTTCCTTCTTTAGTGAAATGCCGTTGAAAACGGAGGCCTGAATTTGCAATCTTTTTATTTGACATAATAATTTATTTTTGGAATAGAGGACAACGAAAATATTTTTTCTCATCCACAAAACACAGCCTTAAATATCAACAGGTTGTGGATAAGAATTACACGAACTTTTTTAAGGCAGGCAGGCATTGGGTTAACCGATTTTTGCACAAGATGGTAATAAAAAAAATTCTATTTTAGTTAATTTTGGCATCATGAATTTTAGTAATGGATATTTAGCAGATTAGTATGAGAGTAATCATTCAAAGAGCATTAAAAGCTAGTGTAACTATTGATAATAAGGTAAAATCTGCCATAAAAAATGGGTTGCTGGTATTGGTCGGAATTGAAGATGCCGATACTGAAGAAGACATAAAATGGCTGGCTAAGAAAATAGTGAACCTGCGCATTTTTGATGATGAAAATAAGGTGCCTAATATTTCCATAAAAGACATCGGCGGCGACATTCTGGTCGTTAGCCAGTTTACTCTTCATGCTTCCACAAAAAAAGGGAATCGTCCTTCTTATTTAAAAGCGAGTAAAGCAGACATAGCCATTCCTTTGTATGAAAAGTTTATTGTTCAACTGGGAAGCGATCTTAATAAAAAAATATTTACGGGTGAATTTGGCGCCGATATGAAAGTGGAATTGATTAATGATGGACCGGTAACGATTTGGATTGACACGAAGCATAAGGAATGACGATTTTTTAAATACTAAAAAAACACGAATTTTGAACACTAATTACACGAATTAGAAAACAACTCTTTTTGAAACAAAAGACTTTTCTCCAAAGTTGGCGATGATTCCCAATTGCAAACCGGATGCTTTCAAATAATTAATTGTTTGCTTTACAAAGCCGGTTGCAATCATTGAAGATGCTTTTACTTCAAGAATGATCGAATCATAAACAATAAAATCTGCATCATAACGGCGTGGCAGGATGATTGTTTTATATTGAATTTTATATGGCCGCTCTCTTTCGTAAGAAATTTTTCTTGTTTGAAATTCGTACTCTAATGCATCTTTGTAAATTATTTCACGAAAACCCATTCCCAATTCTCTGTGCACTTCCATGCAAATACCAATTAATTCGTACGATTCTTCTTTTAAAATTAAATCTGACATAAGTTGGTAAATTGAAAATTAAATTTAATAAACGATTGCTGCTTAAAAAAATTCGTGTAATTAGTGCCTGAAATTCGTGTTCTGAAATTCGTGTTTTAAAATTTAAGAATTCGTACTCTAAAATCTGTGTAATACAATGACTATACAACAAGCCCAGGAAAAAATAGACCAATGGATTAAAACCGTTGGTGTGCGCTACTTTAGTGAGCTAACCAATCTTGGAATTTTAATGGAAGAAGTGGGAGAATTATCAAGGTTAATGGTTAGGAAATTTGGGGAACAATCTTATAAGGAAAGTGACAAGGGAAAAGAATTATCGGATGAAATGGCTGATG
>DATCWN010000107.1:0-2169 GCA_036566285.1 Hanamia sp. | reverse complement strand
GAGAAAAAGCGAGTAAGGGAATAAGAAAGAAAAACAGAAAATATAATTTCATTAGGTGAAATTACAATTGTTTATAGGGGTTTCAGGGAGACGATAGTTTGAAAAAAGTTAAAAGATTATTCCCAGATGTTTTTAAAAATTACATCTATGGTACAATCATCATCAAGAGAAAAAGTGAAAGGTTTTTCCGGAGAAAAATCCTGAAGGAGGTATTTTGAATTTTGAAGAAAATAAATTTCTACTGATTCTTTTTCAGGGTCAACAATAAGATAATATTTTATTCCAAAGTTTTCGTAAATAGAAAATTTTGAAATTCTGTCTTTCAATTCAGTAGCATCCGATAATATTTCTACCACTAAAGCAGCAGGAAAATCAAGGAATTTTTTAGTGATAGGTTTGCAAACGATAGAGCAATCGGGTTGTAATATAGTGTCTTCTTCAATCTTTACATCAATAAAATTATACACTTTACAATGTTTACACTTTGATTTTTTTATTGCTTTCTTTAATTCAAAAATAATATTTGCTGCCACCCATTGATGCCGGGGCACAGGAGCTGGACTCATCGCATAAGGAATGCCTTCAATCAATTCCCATCGGCCTTCCCAAAGACAATAATCTTCGTAGGTGTAATTAGGTAAAATTTTTACTACACTCATTACATAAAGATATTAATTTCTTATGCTAATGCCAACAGCACCTGCCATGCTTCTTTTACTTTTCCTTCGTTGAGCAAATCAGCCGCATATAGGTGCAGTTCCTTTTCCATTTCTTCAGGGCTTGACGAATAATATAGAAAAATATTTTTCAGTTTTTCATCTTGAAACGAAGGATCAATAAACGGCATTTCATGTACGTTGGCCAATTGCCCGAGATGATTGCCGGTAAGTAGTTTACTGTTCCTTACTGACTCAGGTAAATTGTCTAACCCAATGCCCAACTCCGTATTTGGCTTTTCTACTTCAAATAAATTATCGGCGCTGATTTTTGCATACCAATTGCCGCCGAGCCTCGCTACATGGTTTATTTTATGCTGATCAATTTTTCCATTTTTATCCAAAATGTTTTCATTGATGTGCATCATCAAGACTTCAGCAATGATAAGATTTCCTGCACCGCCTTCCGTGCCAAGAGGTTTTACTTCGAGTACTTTACATTCCATTTGCACGGGGCTTTCTTTTACACGCGGTGGTTTTATTAATAAGGACGGCTCTTTTGTAAAACCCGATTTTAAAAATTCATCAGTTTCTTTTGGGTATTCACAACTGCTTAAACTCACCTGCTGAATCATATCGTAAATCACGATATTAATTGCCACTTCCGGAACCTCCATTATATTTTGCAGTGAATGCTTTGTAGTATTATTCCGTATTCTCCTTGCCGGCGAAAAAATAACTACCGGCGGATGGGTACTGAACAAGTTGAAGAAACTAAAAGGGCTGAGGTTTACATTCCCATTCAAATCAATGGTGGAAGCAAAACAAATGGGCCTTGGGGCTATGGCATGTTGAAGAAAATTCTGAGCTTCAGAAGTTGAAATATTTTTTAAAATGATGGTCTTGTACATATCAGGTCATTTTAAAAGTAAGCGTCGCAAACTCTTCTACACTCAGCGTTTCGGCACGCCGGTTAAAAAAATCATTGTCAAGTACTTCTTTGGGAAGTAAACTTTTGACTCCATTTCTAAGCGTCTTACGGCGTTGGTTAAACGCAGTTTTTACAAGCACCCAAAATGCCCTTTCACTTTTTACAGGGAAATAATTTTTTCGCAATGTTAACCTGATTACGCCGCTTTGCACTTTGGGTTGTGGAGTAAAACATTCGTTGCCCACAGAAAATAAATACTCTATGTCGTAATAATATTGCAAAAGAACACTTAGCACGCCATATGTTTTACTTCCTTCTTTGGCGGCAGCTCTTTCGGCTACTTCTTTTTGAAACATACCAATTACTACAGGCACATATTCTTTCCATTCCAAAACTTTAAAAAGGATTTGGGTGGAAATATTATAAGGGAAATTACCAATCACAGTAAAAGGCTCATCAAACGGGCGATCCATGTTCAAAAAACTTTTATGAATAAGATCATTTTGTAAAGAAGGAAACTGTTTGAGAAGATACACCACTTTTTCTTCATCAAGTTCTACGGCTTTAAAATGAATCCCGGGT
>DATCWN010000077.1:0-3429 GCA_036566285.1 Hanamia sp. | reverse complement strand
AGAATTATTATAACCGCCGATAGGTGGCAATACGACATCCTTATTTTTATCATCACAGGATGCGAAAGCAAATACTAAGGCAACTGTCAAAATCGTAGCCATTAGTCTCAAAGATTTCTTTTCCATATTGTTTGTTTTTTTGAATTAATAAGAACGGGTTAAATATTGTGAAATGCTTTCAAATAGTATCAAATATTGTTCCCAAACATTTGCATTTTAATTAGTCAATGAGAATCAATTATATCCGGGATTTTGCTCAAGTTTATTATTACTTAAATTAATTTCAATTTGTGGTATGGGAAATAATTCGTGTTTACCATCCACATAAGGTTTTCCCAATGCCCTTAAAACAGCCCCTGCCCGTCCTGTTCTTTGCAGGTCAAACATGCGGTCGTGTTCAAAAGCCATCTCCACCCGTCGCTCTTTATAAATCGCTTCTCTTAAATCGTCTTTGGTATTGGCTGTGGTGCCTGCCAGGCCTGCACGGTGGCGAATGCTGTCGAGCGCCTGCTTCGCAGCCAAAGTATTACCCAGTTCATTTTCTACTTCCGCTTTTATCAGCAGCACTTCCCCAAACCTAAGGATGCGCAGATTTTTATTGGTATTTACATCATCTCCATTGAAGCTTTCCATGGTTTTGCTTACGTACGATTTATAATTGTAACGTGGGTTGGTAGCCAGGGGGTTTACGATGAAACCATCCCAGAGCGTTTCGCCCCTGAACATAATAGTAGCGGCCTTCCTTACATCACCGGGTTCATACGCATTTACCAAATCTATGGAGGGAGTATTAAACCCCCAGCCTAAGCCGCCCGCACCGCGTGGAGCCTGTACCAAAAAATATCCATCCACTCCTTTATTGGGTGTAGTGCCAATGGCATTCACTTCCCAGATAGATTCAGGAGAAAATTCTCCGATCTCACGCCAGATTTTAGAATAATCAGTCATTAATGAATATTGATTCGAGGCGATTACCGCGTCGCACATGGCTTTAGCCATGTCCCATTTTTTCTGGTATAAATACACTTTCGCAAGCAAAGCTTCTGCGGCGCCTTTTGATACCCTTCCATTTTCAGCAGGTGGCACTATCAAAGGGAGCCTCGCAATAGCATCGGTTAAATCGCTTTCAATGTAGGCATATACTTCGGCTATGGTTGCCCGCTGGGTGGCGGTCTCTATCTCTGTTTCCGATTCCAATACTTTAGTTATAATGGGCACTCCGCCAAAGGTGCGCACCAGGTTCCAATAAAAATAAGCGCGTAACATTTTCGCCTCGCCTATGTAGCGTTCCTTATTTGGGTTGTCCATAGTGGGTAAATATTTCAACGCATAAGTGGCCCGGCCGATACCCTGGAAATTGTTGAGCCAGATTTCGGAAAAGGAAATGGAGGAAGGGGTGAATGTCCAATTGTCCAGTTGATCCTTATCGGTTCCGGGATCGCCGGCGTCACTTCCCTTATCGGCATCGTCTGAAGCAATGCTGGTGATGCCAATCCATGAAAAGGAATGTTCTCCAAAATCGTACAACTTGTTATAAACAGAGGCAATCATTCTATCTCCGCCATCGGGGCTTTTCAATAAATCCTCTATGGAAACGGTACGTGGTTCTTCTTCCAAAAATTTTTTGCCACAGGAAAGAAAACTGGTGGCCACCAAAAGAGAAAGAATGATTTTATAATTAATGAATTTCATAAAATTTTTTTTCATTGTGATGTCTTATTTAAACTGAAGGCTTACACCCACCATATAGGTTGCTGATACGGGGTAAATATTCAGTTCGATACCCGATTCATTCTGATTGCCTGGCAATTCCGGGGTGAAGCCTGTGTAATTGGTAATAATAAAAGGATTCTGCGCGCTTGCATAGATTCTCACATCGCCTAAATGCAGGGTATTATTTTTAGGTTGAAAAGTGTAGCCCAATGTAAGATTGTTTACCCTCACAAAAGATCCCGATTCTATAAAATAATCCATGGGCGGAACCACCCCATTGAAGGCACGCGGGTATTTATTTTCATTACTGCCGGGCTGCCACCTGTTGATAGCTACATTATATTCTACATTATAATTTCCGCCGGTGCGAACGCCTTTTTTCGCATTATAGACTTTGTTGCCGAAGTTGCCATAAATATCAAAACTGAAATCGAATTTCTTCCAGTTCACCGTTCCATTCAAACCTCCAAATAATTTGGGCTGGTAGGAACCCACGTATTGCCTGTCTTTGTCATCAATAACGCCATCATCATTTACATCCACTATTTTAAAATCCCCGGCTTGCGCATTGGTGATATGCGGGTAGCTTGCCACATCATTTGCTGTTTGAAAAATGCCATCCGTTTTATAAACCCAGAATGAACCAATAGGCTGCCCTACCAGGGTGGAAGTTGCCTGGTAGCCATTATTCAGGCTACCGTAAAAGAGCGCTTTTCCCAGCCCGATATTTTTTACTTCATTTTTATTAAAGGTTACATTTCCACTTAGCGAATATTTAGTATCCTCACTTATTTTCCCATTCCAGCCAAGCGATATTTCCAGCCCGCTGTTTACAATATTTGCCGCATTGGTGAGGAAGGTGCTGCCAAAACCAAGATCGGTTAAGGGGATTGTAAATAAGGCATTAGTAGAATTTTTATGGTAATAATCTATTTCACCGGTAAGCCTTCTGTCGAGCAATGAAAATTCCAGGCCCACATCGAACTCTTTATTTTCTTCCCACTTCAGGTTAGGATCTTTAATGCCGGTGGGTATCGCTCCGTCTATTCTGTTGGTGCCAAAATAAGCATACAACCGTTCCGTAGGCTGAAGTAAAAATTGACCGGGACTTATCACATCATTTCCTACGATGCCATAGCTGGTTCGCAATTTCAGATTATCGAATATTTTTTGATTACTCATAAAACCCTCCTTAGTTATAATCCAACCCAGGCCCAATGCCGGGAAATTCCCCCAACGATGGTCGGGAGCGAAATTGCTGTTGGCATCGCGCCTGAAAGTAGCGTTCACCAGGTATTTGTCCTGAAATCTATAATTGGCACGGATAAAATAAGATTCCCTCTTAAAATAATTTGTTATCGGCGTCCGCAGGTTCTGCTGGCCGCCTGTGGTATCAGTAAAATTTAATTTCCAATTTGAATCATCATTGGGAATATTATCCTTTGTAGATTTCTGCGACCATCCGTTTCTTCTTTCTGAAGTGTGGCCGGCGGTTGCCACCAGGTGATGATCGGTGCCAAAGTTTTTTGTGTAGGTAAAATAATTATCCCATGTCCATTGATAAATGCTGTCGGCATTATAAGTCAGGTGACTCACTTCATTTTTTTGTGTGGAACTTACCTGGAACACGGGTACATATATTTGCCCGTTATTCTGTTCTGCATCAATACCGAACGACGAGCGAAAAGATAAGTCCCCCGTTATTTTATATTCGCC
>DATCWN010000036.1:0-2449 GCA_036566285.1 Hanamia sp. | reverse complement strand
TAAAATTTATTTATTCTTTATTTAACTAACAATGACAGAAACAGAAAATATAGAAGAAGTACAGCCGGAACCTGTCAATGAACCCACTCCTTCTGTTCCAGAAAAAGATACCAAGTGGTATGTATTGCGGGTGGTAAGTGGTAAGGAACGTAAAGTAAAAGAATACCTTGACAAGGATATTGTTAGAAACGGATGGGATAAGTATATACTCCAGGTTTTTTTACCTGTCGAAAAAGTTTATAAAGTGCTGAATGGTAAAAAAGTGATGAGAGAAAGAAATTTCTATCCTGGCTACATTATGATAGAAGTTTTAGAAGGAAAGCTTTCTGATGAAATGATACAGCATTTGAGCAACATCAACAATGTGATGCACTTTTTAACTGATGGCAAAGGCTCTAAAGGAAACATTATCAGCCTGCGCAAATCGGAAGTAAATAAAATGCTTGGCAAAGTAGATGAGTTAGCAGATGCGGGCGGTATGACCATGCTGGAGCCTTTTATTGTAGGTGAAACCATCAAAATTATTGACGGGCCTTTCAACGATTTCAATGGCATAATTGAAGAAGTTACTGATGAGAAAAAGAAATTGAAAGTGCAGGTTAAGATATTTGGCCGCGCTACTCCTGTTGAATTGAGTTATATGCAGGTAGAGAAAATTTCTTAAAAATATTTATTCTAAATACTTCAAACCGGTTTCAGAAATGAGCCGGTTTTTTAATGGCATTTATTTGATTGAACCAAATACTTTTTGCAATTCAATTGAGAGATAATTTTTTCGATCAAATGATTTTGCAAAATTTACAATTGATTATTTACAGTTAATTTCTTAATTTTCTACATTCATTTTTTATATGATTAATGTCTTACCAGGCTAACAAAAAATAAACTGTAATGAATCATTCAATAGAGCGTAACGAGGTATTTGACCTCGCCTACAGGTTTGTAACCGAAACCAGTGAAAATATTTTTCTTACAGGCAAAGCAGGAACGGGCAAAACCACTTTTTTAAAATATTTAAAAGAAAATTGCTCCAAAAATATTGTGGTGGCGGCGCCCACAGGAGTGGCAGCTATCAATGCCGGTGGTGTTACTTTGCATAGCCTTTTTCAATTGCCCTTTCATCCTTTTTTACCCACAAAAAACAACAAGGATGACCTGCTTTCAAAATTAAAATTCAATAAACAACGGCAGCAGCTACTTCGTAAAATGGAGCTGCTGGTTATTGATGAAATAAGCATGGTTCGTTGTGATACCTTGGATGCAATAGATACCATTTTAAGATCCGTTCGCAGAAAATATGACCTTCCCTTTGGCGGCGTGCAGTTATTGTGCATCGGCGATTTGTACCAGTTGCCCCCGGTAGCCAGGCATGAGGAGTGGAATATTTTGAGGGAATATTATCCCTCCCGTTTTTTCTTTGATAGCAATGTTATCAAAGAACAAATGCCGCTACTGATAGAATTGAATGTTATTTACCGGCAAAAAGAAAATTCTTTTGTTGAGCTATTGAATAAAGTCCGCAACAATAACATGAATGCAGATGATTTTGAAGACCTGCATCTCAGGTACCAGCCCGCATTCCGGCCTTCTATTGATGAGAAATACATTACGCTCACTTCTCACAACAACCAGGCAGAATTAATTAACAGCAGGGAGTTAAATAAATTATTAGCGGCTCAGGTTACTTATGAAGCCATTGTAGAGGAAGATTTCCCTCCAAACAATTATCCCGCAGAAGGCTCTTTAATTTTAAAAACAGGAGCACAGGTAATGTTTTTAAAAAATGATGTAGTAAGCAAAAGATATTTTAATGGAAAAATAGGAGTTGTAAAATCTTTGGAAAAAGAAGAGATAATAGTGGAATGTGATGGACACGATATTTCTGTCTCGCAGGAAACCTGGGAAAATTCGCGCTATGTATTAAACCGTGCCGATGGAAAGCTGGAACAGGAAACGCTCGGCACTTTTACGCAATTTCCATTAAGGCTCGCCTGGGCTATTACCATTCATAAAAGCCAGGGACTTACGTTTGAAAAAGTAATGATAGATGCGGGCGCTTCATTTGATGCAGGCCAGGTATATGTAGCGTTAAGCCGGTGTACGTGTCTGGATGGTATTGTGCTGCTCTCCAAAATTCCTTCCACAGCTATTTGCAGCAATGAAAATGTAATAAAAGGCCAGCAGGCATTAACGCCCAAAGGCTCACTGGCAGAGAGGTTTGCAGGAGCACGGCAAATATTTACCCAACAATTACTGGAAGATATTTTTTCTTTTACAGAAGTGGAAACCTTCGTAAATCTTTTGCATGCCCAGGTAAATACCCACCGCGATAAATTAAATAAAGAAGGAGTGGAATGGATTGAAAATCTCAGAAATAATTTTTCAAAAAACAAAGCTATCGGATTACAATTCCTTCGCCAGGTAGCGGAGCTAATGCGCCAGCAATCTG
>DATCWN010000563.1:0-2789 GCA_036566285.1 Hanamia sp. | reverse complement strand
ATTGGCACTTTAAATGATCTATTGCGCAGCGGCGATAAAGTAAACAGGATTGAGGCGGTATTAAGCGGCACACTTAATTTTGTTTTCAATAATTATACCGGAGAAAAAAGTTTTGCAAAAGTAGTAAGGCAGGCGCAGGACGAAGGCTACACCGAACCCGATCCAAGATTGGATTTGAGCGGAGTAGATGTAATGAGAAAGATCATGATACTTGCCAGAGAAACTGGAGAAAGACTGGAAATGGAAGATATCAGCAATCGTTCTTTTATGCCTGAATCGTGCATGGAAGGGGATGTTGAAAATTTTTACAATGAAATGGAAAAGCACGAAGCTCATTTTTCAGGATTGGTAAAAGAAGCGCAGACTGACGGAAAGAAGTTGAAGTTTGTAGCCAAGTATGAAGATGGTAAAGCTGCTGTGGGATTACAACACATAAGCCCGCAACATGATTTTTATCATTTGTATGGAAAAGACAATGCTGTACTTTTTTACACGGATCGCTATCCGGAACAGCCGTTGGTAATAAAGGGCGCGGGCGCCGGTGCAGAGGTTACCGCATCGGGCGTGTTTGCAGATATTATAAGGGCAGCGCGATAAATATTGTTGAATGGTTGAATTGTTGTATTGTTGAATGGTCCTGACGGTAAGCCTCATTTCTGAGAGCTGAAAACTGAAACCTGAAAGCTGAAAACTGAAAGCACAAAACCGAAACTGAATTATGATTAAAATAATAGATAAACCTGAGATTGGAAAAACGGTAAAAGTCTTTGCGCCGGCCTCCATCGCCAATATTGTTTGCGGATTTGATGTATTAGGCATGGCCTTGAATGACCCGTGCGATGTAATGCAAATTACTTTAAGCGATACGCCCGGAATCCGCATCAGGCATAATGATATTTATAATCTTCCTACCATACCGGAACAAAACGTAGCAGGTGTTTCCCTTTTGGAACTAATAAAGAAACTGGATAGTAACTACGGCTTTGATGTAACTATTGAAAAACATATTAAACCCGGCAGCGGCCTGGGTTCCAGCGCCGCAAGCGCAGCGGGGATGGTAGCAGCAGCCAATCATTTGCTTGGCGAAATTTTCTCTAAAGAAGAACTGGTTACTTTTGCTATGGCCGGAGAAAAGCTGGCCTCCGGCGTAAAACATGCGGATAATATTTCTCCGGTTATTTATGGAGGCATTACGCTGGTGCGTTCTATTTTTCCTTTGGATATCATTTCATTAAAAGCGCCTCCCATGTTTGTTACCGTGGTGCATCCCCAAATAGAAGTGAAGACTTCGGATTCGCGTGGCATCCTCCGCAAAGAAGTTTTGCTGAAAGATGCCATAAAGCAATGGGGAAATATTGCGGGATTGGTGGCGGGCTTTTTAAAAAGTGATTATGGATTAATAAGCCGTTCGCTGGAAGATGTGATTGTGGAGCCGGTGCGAAGTATGCTTATTCCAGGCTTTGATGAAGTAAAAAGGAGAAGCATTGATGCAGGCGCATTAGGCGGCGGCATCGCAGGGTCGGGGCCATCTATTTTTATGTTATCGGAAGAAAAAAATACTGCCCTGAAAGTGGAAAAAATAATGAAAGATATTTATGATAATACCGGTCTTGAATACAATACTTATGTAACGACTATTAATAACGAAGGAGTGAAGTGGGATGTTTGATGTGCGATGTACGATATAAAGACTATCGATCCGATACTTGATGCTTGATACTTGCTACTCATATCTTGCTACTCAATACCTAATTAAACCAATAAAATGCTATACTACAGTACCAATAATAAATCGCCGAAAGTAAATTTTAAAGAAGCCACTATCAAAGGCCAGGCACCTGATAAAGGTTTGTACTTTCCTGAAACCATTCCTTCGTTACAAAAAACTTTTTTTGAAGATATCAATGAATATTCCAAAGAAGAAATTGCTTTGAAAGTAATTCGGCCTTATGTAGGAGATGTGATTCCTGAAAATGAGTTGCAAAGGATTGTAAGTGAAACCGTAAGTTTTGATTTCCCCCTGGTAAAAGTTGAAAAGAATATTTTTTCATTGGAATTATTTCATGGGCCTACATTGGCTTTCAAAGATGTGGGCGCCAGGTTTATGAGCCGTTGCCTTGGTTATTTTGTAAAAAATAACGGCAAAAAAATAACAGTGCTGGTAGCTACTTCCGGCGACACGGGCGGGGCTGTAGCCAATGGTTTCTATGATGTGGACGGAGTGGATGTGGTGATTTTATATCCTGCCGGAAAAGTGAGCAGCGTGCAGGAATTGCAATTAACCACGTTAGGAAAAAATATTAAAGCGCTGGAGGTTGATGGCACTTTTGATGATTGCCAGCAATTAGTAAAACAGGCATTTGCAGATGAATTATTGAATGAAAAATTATTTCTTACCTCGGCCAATTCCATCAATGTAGCGAGGTGGCTATCGCAACAGTTCTATTATTTTTTCGCGTACCAGCAATGGAATGATAAGAAAAATCCTCCGGTGATCAGTGTGCCCAGTGGAAATTTTGGCAATATCTGCGCTGGCTTGCTGGCGCATCATTCCGGGTTGCCTGTAAAACATTTTATCGCGGCATGTAATGCCAATGATGTGGTAACCGAATATTTAAAAACAGAAAACTATGCTCCCAAAAAATCCATAGCCACCATTTCAAATGCGATGGATGTAGGAAACCCAAGCAACTTTGTGCGCATACTTCAGTTATTCAACCAGGAGTTTCAATCTTTGAAAAATGTAATGAGCAGTTATACTTTTTCTGATGAAGAAACCAGGAACATTA
>DATCWN010000468.1:0-9004 GCA_036566285.1 Hanamia sp. | reverse complement strand
CAAAAGCGCTGCTCCAAAAAATATTCAAAAGGGAAAGATAAGCATGCTGTTTACTTCGCGTAAGCGGCTGATGCGTTATGTCTATTGTTTGCTAATTGGTCTTCCTATTTGGTTCGTTGTAGGAATTTTTATTACCCAGGCTCCGGAATTTGGCCGGGCGCTGGGAGCACCGGAAACGTTGAGTGCTGGCAAAGGGATTTTATTTGCTTACATAGGAATTTCCTTAGGTGATATTTTTGCAGGGCTATTGGCGCAGGTCACCCGTTCAAGAAAACTGGCTGTTTTTATTTTCCAAATATTGATCATAATCAGCTCGGCCTGGTACCTGAGTAGTACAGGAATTACCGAAGAAAAATTTCATTGGCTGGCCTTTTTTATGGGGTTGGGAGTCGGTTACTGGGCTACGTTTGTTACCATTTCTTCCGAACAGTTTGGCACCAATCTGCGTGCAACGGTTACGACCACCGCTCCTAATTTTGTAAGAGGCGCATTAATACCCAGTACTTTTCTTTTTGAATTTTTTGTACATAGATTTGATATCATTACCGCAGGATTCATTATGATCTTTGGGCTTACGGCCATCGCGTTTTTTGCTCTTACGCAGCTTAAAGAAAGTTTCAATAAAGATTTGAATTACTGGGAAGAGTAGGAAATGGAGGTAGGGTAGGTTCGGCAAAACCCCCTTTGAAAAGTACATCTGATTAAGTGTGGAAATTTTTCAAAACTACCACAATTCATTTTTTGATTTTGCGTTATTCTTCTTTATTAATATTTGACATTTGGTACATAATACTTTTCTAAAGCCGCATAAAACACCCGGTCTTTTTTTTAAAATTTATCATCTTTTATAAATCTTCTTTATGAGAATTGTTATTGGTTTGTTGATTTTATTTACTATTTCTTTTGGCACTAATTCATGCCAAAAAGAATTTTCTATTGATGCGGTTGACTCATCTTTATTCACACCACCTGCATCTTCTGTAACGGGTAATTTTACTGCGACAATTGATGGGGTTAAATTTGTCGCCAATAAAATGACTGCCGCCGCAAAGACCTCCGGCGTAATAGCCATCACAGGGCAATCGGCAGATGGAGAACTAATCATGTTACGGGTTGCGGATTCGGGCGTTCATGTTTATTCGTTTACTTTAAACAGCGCTACCAATGTAGCTACTTATTCTAAAGACACCGCTAACGCTTATGCCACCAACCAGGGAAACACGGCCGCTGAATCCGGCGGCACTTTATCCATTACTTCTATAGATACCGTAAACAAAAAAATAAGCGGAACATTTGGCATAAAAGTTTACCGGCAATTTGATTCAAAACAAAAAAATATTACGGAAGGAATTTTTACCAATATTTCTTATGCAACGGAGCCTATACCACCGTCAAATGCTTCAGATACTTTTCGTGTAAAGGTTGATGGCGCCCAGTTCCCCACGTTTTCCGTAATGGGCGTGGCCTTTTTTGGTAAGATCAATCTTTCTGCCAGTAACCAGGATGTTTCAAAAACGGTAGGCCTTTCGTTTCCGGCTGATGTTATTCCCGGCACTTATACTTTCAGTTCTTTTGGACCCGATTATATCGGGCAATATAATTTGGGAACTGCTTACATGTCGGCCAGTTCCGGAACCCTTACCATACTGGAACATAACACTGTTACCAAAAGAATCAAAGGCAATTTTAATTTTAATGCTGAAGAACTTCTTGGCACTAAAAAAGCAGCGCTTTCAGAAGGCTATTTTTCAATCGTATATCAGTAATAGAGGGTTGACAATCTGTAATAAATTATCATCATTTAATTTTTAACCTCGGAAATTTCTTTTTAAGTTAGAATGCTTTATGAAATCCCTTTTGCATGAAACGGTTGGAGGCATTGCTTCTATTCATAAAATAGTTCCAAAAAACTCACTTACCATTCATTTCCTGATTTTGCATTAATTTCACCACTTAATTTTAATAAAAAAACTGTAATTAAATTATGGCGCAAGCGATAAGAATGCCGTTGATGAGCGATACCATGACCGAAGGAAAAATCATTCAATGGAATAAAAAAGTGGGGGATAAAGTAAAAAGCGATGATTCTCTCGCAGAAGTAGAAACAGATAAAGCTACCATGGATGTGGTGGGTTATGAAGAGGGAACCCTGTTGTACGTCGGTGTGGAAGCAGGGAAATCGGCGAAGATCAATGACATCATTGCCATTGTAGGTAAAGAGGGAGAAGATTTTCAATCTATTTTGGATGAAGAAAAAAAAGGCTCCAAAGAAAATAAAAAAGATGCAGCCGTTCCCGCAAAAAATGAAAATGAACAGAAGTCTGCTGGAAAACAGGAAAAGCAATCTGATAATAAACCTACAAATGTTGGCCAAAATGTGGAACTTCCAAAGGATGCTAAAGCGATTAGAATGCCGCTGATGAGCGACACCATGACCGAAGGAAAAATAATTCAATGGAATAAAAAAGTAGGCGATAAAGTGAAAAGTGATGATTCGCTGGCAGAAGTAGAAACAGATAAAGCCACGATGGATGTAGTGGGTTATGAAGAAGGCACTTTGCTTTACATCGGCGTGGAAGCAGGAAAGGCGGCTAAAATCAATGACATCATTGCCATTGTGGGAAAAGAAGGAACAGATGTGAGCGCTTTTGTAGAGGCCGAAAAAAATAAAAGCAGCGAACCTGCTAAACATGAAGAAAAACCTGAGGAGAAAAAAGAAGAATCAAAGGATGCGTCAAGAAGTGAAGCTACACCTAAACAGGAATCATCAGAAAATAAAGAATCATCTGCTATGGAAGGCGGCAGGATAAAGGCTTCACCATTGGCAAAAAGATTAGCGGCTGATAAAGGAATTGATATTGCGCAGGTTCAAGGCAGTGGCGACGGCGGAAGGATCATAAAAAAAGATGTGGATTCTTATGTGCCATCAGCAAAACCAAAAGCAGAAGATAAAAAAGTTGCAGAAGCCAAACCTGTTCAACCATTTGCCCAGATAGGCCAGGAAAGCTATGAAGACATTCCTAATTCGCAAATGCGTAAAACCATTGCGCGCCGGTTGGGAGAAAGTAAATTCCAGGCGCCGCATTTTTACCTCACGATGGAAATCAATATGGACAATTCCATTGCCTCACGGAAAGCCATAAACGAAGTAAGCCCTGTAAAAGTTTCTTTCAATGATTTAGTGATAAAAGCATGCGCAATGGCGCTGCGCCAGCATCCTGCGGTGAACAGCAGTTGGAGAGGCGAATTTATCCGTCAGAATAATCACATTCACATCGGCTCTGCGGTAGCGGTTCCTGATGGATTAATGGTTCCGGTAATTCGTTTTGCAGACCAAAAATCTCTTTCACAAATAGCAGCAGATGCCTCTCAATTGTATGAGAAAGTAAGAAATAAAAAAATAACCCCTGAAGAATACAGTGGAAATACATTTACCATTTCCAATCTTGGAATGATGGGTATTGAAGAGTTTACCGCGATCATAAATCCTCCTGATAGTGCCATACTTGCCGTTGGTAGTATTAAAGAAGTTGTGGTGAAAAAAGGAGACGGCTTTGGCGTAACCAATGTAATGAAAGTTACTTTAAGCTGCGATCACCGGAGCGTGGATGGCGCTGTGGGAGCTGCTTTCCTTCAAACGGTAAAAGGATTTTTAGAAAATCCGGTTACGATGTTGGTGTAAACACTAACCACAAAAAATAGGTAAAAGTCAAGTGATACCGATTTGAAATTGAGGTAAGAATTTTTTGGCAGGAATGGCCGTGTATTGCATTCTCTTGCATGGGGAAAGTCAAACAATAAATGAAATCCTCTTAAAATTCACAATAATCCAAAGATTTTAATCAACAAATTCAACTTATTTCGAACGAAAAATGTGAACAAAAAATCAGGTTTTAAAAATCGAATGATATACTGAATTGTTACGAAATAAGTTAATTTGTGTACACAAATTTTTTATAACCTTAAAAACATTTTATCATGGATGAGCTAATTCAAAAATTACAGAGCCTGCATGGATTAAGCGCCGAACAATCGCGTGGTATTTTAAATACCATAACCGGTTATATCAAAGAAAAATTCCCCATGGTAAGCGGCGCCATAGATAATCTTTTTCAATCAGGAGCCACTGCCTCGACACCAGGCGCTGCACCCGATAGCGGAAACGTGCTTGATAAAATTTCAGATTTCATTCCCGGCACTACCGGCGAAAAAATTGAAGATTTTGCAAAAGACAAACTCGGAGGATTTTTTGGTGGAAATAAAACAAGCTGATTCAAAAATCTATTTTATAAAAAACCGTTTCGATTTTTGATTGGAACGGTTTTTTTATGTAGTTATGATTTCATTCGTAAAGCTCAAACGCAACATGACCCTGAACTCTTTAAAAAGCTAAAGGATGAAATTTGGGAATTCAGAACGCTTTTTCAAGGCTTGCAATACCGACTGCTTGCCTTCTGGGATAAAACAAATAGCGAAAATACTTTGGTAATCAGTACGCATGGATTTGTGAAGAAAAGAAGTAAGACGCCAGATAACGAAATTCAAAAGGCAAAGCAAATGAGAACGAAATATTTTGAAGACAAGGACAAACTTAAAAACAAAAAGAAATGAAAACATACACTTTAGATGAAGTGCAGGATAAACTTATTGGAAAAATTGGAACACCTAACCGGGATAAATTTGAGTATGAGCTACAAATGGACTTAATTGGAAAAGCAATTAAGCAAACACGCCAGGAGAGACAATTAACGCAGGAAGAATTGGGTAAACTCATTGGAGTACAAAAAGCACAAATCTCAAGACTCGAAAGCAACGCAAGCAATGCGACTATTGATACATTGATGAAAGTATTCGGTGCATTAAAAGCTAAAGTAAAATTGCAGGTAGAATTACCGCATGCCAACATTAGCGTGGAAGGTTAAGCAGCGGCTAACAAGATGGTTGGACGTTAGAGCTACGCCTCTATCTGTTGCCAGCTTTGCTTCTTAAAAGATTACCGCAACACTTCTCTTGCAATTACAATCTTTTGAATCTCACTGGTGCCTTCTCCGATGGTACAGAGCTTGCTATCACGATAAAATTTCTCTACCGGAAAATCTTTGGTGTAACCATAACCACCAAAAATCTGAACAGCGTCTGTAGCAACCCTCACCGCTACTTCACTCGAATAATATTTTGCCATAGCAGATTCTTTGGTAACATTCTCACCGCGAATTTTAAGGTCGCAAGCCTGGTTGATTAATAATTCAGCAGCCATTATTTCAGTGGCCATGTCTGCCAACTTAAATGAAATTCCCTGGAAATCTGAAATAGGTTTTCCAAACTGGTGTCTTTCTTTTGCATATTGCACAGAGGCTTCATAAGCGCCTTTAGCAATTCCAAGACTGAGAGCGGCAATGGAGATGCGGCCCCCATCCAATACTTTCATTGCCTGCACAAAACCCTCTCCCACATTCCCCATACGTGCCGAATCCGGAATACGGCAATCATTAAAAATCATTTCCGCAGTTTCGCTGGCACGCATGCCCAGTTTATTTTCTTTTTTTCCCCCAGAAAAACCTTTAGTACCGCGGGGAACTATAAAGGCCGTTGAATTGTCCCTGGTACGCGGCTCGCCGGTACGGCAAATAACCACAGCCACGTCGCCGCTCCTTCCATGAGTAATCCAATTTTTGGTTCCGTTAATGATCCAATCATCGCCATCCTTTACTGCCACACATTGCATGTTGCCGGCATCACTGCCGGTATTAGGTTCTGTTAACCCCCATGCTCCAATAAATTCTGCGGTGGCGAGCTTTGGTAAATATTCATTTTTCTGTTCTTCATTTCCGAAAGCAAGAATGTGACCGGTGCAAAGTGAATTGTGCGCAGCCACAGATAAACCAATAGAACCACAAACTTTTGAAATTTCCTGGATGACAGCGCTGTATTCCAAATAACTTAATCCTGCACCGCCATATTCCTGGGGAACCAGCACGCCCATCATTCCAAGCTTTCCTAATTCTTTAAAAATATGCACCGGGAATTCCTGGCTTTCATCCCATTCCATTAAATGCGGTTTAATATGCTGTAACGCGAAATCTTTTGCTGTTTGAGATACCTGTTGAGTCAATTCACTTACCAAAAAATCCATAGTATTTTTTTGCAGCAAAGGTAAACTTTTTAAACGTCGTTTTTTTGAGATAATCGTTTCGATACAGGCCTGTCATAGTCGGTTCATTTTCTCACATCTTCCATTTTTTAATTTTCAAATCTTCACATTTTTTCAATTATTCCACTGAAAGATAAGGAGCTGCTTTCTGATACATTTCGTCGGTGATTATCATTATCTTTTTAATTTGCTCCACATTCATATAATTTCCATGTTGCTGCCGGTATTGAAAAATAGCATTGGCCATGTTATACTTTATGTACGGATGCGCTTTCATTTCATCAACAGAAGCTGTATTGATATTTATTCTTTTTATGGAAGAATTGCTGGTGAACAAATAGGGTTTTATTTTTTGAAAAGTAGAATCAGGAAGAAGGTATGTTTCTCCCACTTGTTCTATGGAATGAAAGCCACCCAATTTATCCCTGAAAGAAATAATTCGTTTAGAAAGCTTGCTGCCAATTCCCGGCAAAGCGATGAAGGCAGATGTGTCTGCAAGGTTTACATCTATTTTCTGAATAACGCGCATCGTATAAGATGCTGACTTTTCAGGATATTCTTTCTTTGCATATTGCGGATATTCTCTTATAATATTTTTGATACTAACGTAAGGCAACAAACGCGCTACATCCGTTTTACTTAATCCCCATATCTTTTTAATGTCTTCCGGTTTATAAAATTTTCCTCCTTTGGAAATATATTTTTGAATAGTGATTGCGGTTTTTTCACGAACTCCCAATCTCACCCAATCAGCAACCGCAGCGGTGTTTGGGTCAAAGTCGAAAGTTTCTATTTTCTTTGAAACATATTTTGCGTTAGGTGAATAGTCATTGTAATATTCATTTTCTAAATCCTTTGTGTAATTTTTTTTACCTGATGAGTCTATTCTTAAACGGGCCATTTCTTTTTCAAATGCCGTACTATCAGCCATTTCTTTTTTAATAAAATAAGGATAAAAAAAAGAGAGAGTTGTAAAAAGAAGTATCAATAAAACAACGGAAATAGTTCCCCATCTTTCTTTCCATGTAAAGCTGAGATACTCTCTGACAAATTGCTTCCACATAATGATTTGTTTATAATTACTTTCAAATGGTCATTATGTTTTACAAAGGATGAAGGAGAAACCATTCTGAAATATAAAAATATTATCCGGAATAATAAAACCTGAATCATTTTTAGACATCAATCTGCAATCCATCAAATGCCAACTGGATGTGAGGAGGTAATTCTAAACTAATTTCTTCATGACGGCCAAGCTGGTGGCTGATGTGGGTAAAATAAGCCTTAGGTATTTTTAATTCTTCCACCATATCAATAGCCTGTTGCAAAGTAAAATGAGAAATATGCTCTTTTTTTCTCAGGGCGTTCAGCACTAAAATTTTACTGCCTTTTATTTTTTCTTTCTCTTCCTCATCAATCCTGTTGGCATCTGTGATGTAAGTAAAATCGCCAAACCGAAAACCCAGCACCGGCATTTTTAAATGATGGACTAAAATGGGCGTAACGGGGATATCGCCTATCGTAAAAGTTTCGGTGGAAATGGTGTGCAGACTAACACTGGGAATGCCGGGATATTTATCTGTGGCAAAAATGTAAGGAAACTCTCTGTGCAATGTGTCTTGTGTGAGCACGTTAGCATACACATCCATTGATTTATGTTGAAAAAAATTAAAGGCTTTAATATCATCCAGGCCGGCAACATGGTCTTTGTGGGGATGCGTAAAAAGTACGGCATCTAATTTTTTTACGTTAGCCCTGAGCATTTGTGTTCTGAAATCAGGAGTGGTATCCACCACCAGAGTAGTAGTGGCGCTTTGCACCAGGATGCTGCTTCGCAACCTTTTATCTTTTTTGTCGGGAGAACTACAAATATAACAACCGCAGGCAATCATTGGTACACCGCCGCTGGTGCCGGTTCCTAAAAAAGTAATTCGAAGATCGGGGTAAGTCACCTTTCAAAGGTAAATATCAATTATCAATTAAGAATTGCCAATTAAGAATAAGGATTATTTTTCAAGATTGTCAATTTGTGTTTTCATTTCGTCATACACTTTTTGTGAATCGTGCGTAAGCTTATCGTAATTAATATTTACCGAAGGGATAATATCCATCAAGGTGCTGATTCTTCCTTCGGGGTTTAAAAATTTATTGAGAACCACCACTTTTTTTTCTTCAAGAATGCAATAGCCACTTTGAAAGGAGCCGCGTTCGTAACGCACCACATAGCCGGCTTCAGCCAGTATTTTTTCCAATTTATTTAAAGTGGTTTGATTGTATTTCAAGTGAAAAATTTTAGATAAAAAAGGCAGGCGAATTTACAACAAACCTTGTAAAGAGGTAACTATACTAAAAGAACTATTTTACTAAAGAATCCCCAAAAACACCTTCGGGGTTTGATGGAAACTAACCGTCGGCACCGCAGGTGAGATAATCGGTTGAAATGACTGCAACCGGTGCCGACCTGCGCTCTGACCTGATAGTCTATAAAAAATTGGCAACATCATCAAACCCCCTGGCGACCTGATTGGGGCCATAATGGTATCATCGAATTTCATAAGGGTATGTTCAAACCTCATAAGGACGCGTTCAAACTTCATGAGGACACGTTCAAACCTCATGAGGACGCATTCAAACTTCATGAGGACGCGTTCAAAGTTCATGAGGACACGTTCAAAGTTCATAAGGACGCATTCAAACTTCATGAGGACGCATTCAAACCTCATGAGGACGCATTCAAACCTCATGAGGACGCATTCAAACCTCATAAGGACGCATTCAAACCTCATGAGGACGCATTCAAACTTCATGAGGACGCATTCAAACCTCATGAGGACGCATTCAAACCTCATGAGG
>DATCWN010000447.1:0-10414 GCA_036566285.1 Hanamia sp. | reverse complement strand
GAAGAGTTTAAAATCTCCCGGCTCATAAATGTATTTTAGATCTTCGTTGTAAAATTTAAGATCGTCGACAGTAAGGGTAAAAGTCAGGGCTTTACTTTCACCCGGTTTTAAAAATACCCGTTGAAATCCCTTTAATTCTTTTACCGGCCTCACTATAGAACCTACCAGGTCTCTTATATACAATTGCGCGGTCTCAATCCCATCGTATTTACCTGTATTTGATAGCGTAAATGAAGCTTTTAAAGTTTGCCCAGGCTTCAATGAAGTTGAACTTAATTTTATATTACTGTAAGAAAATGTAGTATAACTTAATCCGTATCCAAAAGGAAACTTTGGCCCGTTTTGCAAATCAATATAAGAAGAAACATAATTGAGATCACTATCGCTTTTTGCCGGCCGTCCTGTATTGAAATGATTATAATAAACAGGAATCTGACCTTCACTCCTTGGGAAACTCATAGGCAATTTTGCCGAGGGATTATAATCCCCAAACAACACATTTGCCATTGCATTGCCGGCCTCAGTACCTAACCACCATGTATAGACGATAGCAGGAACATGATCGGCAGTCCAGTTAAATATCAGCGGCCGCCCTGCATTTATCATTACAATGACCGGCTTGCCAGTTGCGTAAATTGCTTTTATCAAGTCTTCCTGCACTCCCGGCAAATGTATATTACTGCGGCTTTTAGCTTCTCCGCTCATATCTGCTGCTTCACCTACATTCATAATGATTACATCAGCCTTCATAGCGGTTTCTATTGCTTCCATAAAACCTGCCCGCGATGTATCATTTATATTGCAGCCTTTTGCATAAAGCATCTTGATATTATTTCCCACTTTGTTTTGAATACCTTGCCAGGGAGAAACGATTCTTATTGAATCATCGGGCCATGTATAACTCCAGAAGCCAAGATTGTCCCTGATTCCTTTTATAAAAGGACCAATTAATGCAATCGTTTTACCCTGTAATTTTGTTCTGCTTAAGGGCAACAATTGGTTTTCATTTTTTAATAAAACAATACTTTTTTCAGCCATACTTTTTTCTGCCTTCAGGTTTTCTATATTGTTCCATTGTTGTTTTTCTCTTTCTTCATTACAAAATTTAAACGGATCATCAAACAATCCCATTTCAAATTTCTTCTTTAATATCCGCCTTACCGCTTCATCAACCCATTGGATTCTTACTTTACCGGCTTTTACCAACGGCACTAAATTTTGTATGTAACTGCGACTTTCCATATCCATATCATTACCAGCGCTGATGGCTTCTTCAGCAGCTTCATAATTATCTTTGGCAAAACCATGAGGTATCATTTCACCAATCGAATTCCAGTCACTCACAATAAATCCTTTAAAGTTCCATTTGTCTTTTAGAATATCTCTTTGCAAATATTTGTTTCCTGTTGCAGGGATTCCATTGAGGGTATTAAAAGAATTCATAAAGGTTGCAGCACCCGCATCAGCAGCAGCTTTGAATGGCGGAAGATAGATATTCCATAAAGTAGTTAAACTTATATCCACAGAATTGTAATCACGGCCACCAATGGCTGCACCATACGCAGCAAAATGTTTTGCACACGCCATTATTGCATCAGTATTTCCAAAACCTTTTCCCTGGAAACCTTTTACTCTTGCAGTGGCTATCAATGAACCAAGGTAAGGATCCTCGCCGGCGCCTTCCATCACCCTTCCCCACCGTGGGTCACGGGCAATGTCCACCATCGGCGCAAACGTCCAGTGCACACCACTTGAAGCAGCTTCAGTTCCTGCAATGCGTGCTGATAATTCTATCGCTTTCAAATCCCAGCTGGCGGCTTCTGCCAAAGGGATAGGAAAGGTTGTACGGTAACCGTGAATAATATCCTGGCCAAATAATAAAGGAATTTTTAATCTTGATTGCATGGCTATCTGCTGTAACTGCCTGGTATGTTCAACGCCGGTAACATTCAGCATAGAACCCAGCATTCCCTTTCTGATTTGATTTTGCTTATCCCCATCAGAAGTAATCGGACCGGTCGCGTCCCAATCGCCATTGTATTGATTCATCTGACCCACTTTCTCATCAAGGGTCATTAGTTTTAATACAGAATCAACTTTCTCATCAATAGTTTTTTTCTGTCCGGTTGTGATAAATGAAATTAAAACCCCGGAAATTATTAAACAACTCTTTATAACAAACTGAACTCTTCTCATGCTAAGATTTATAGATTACCGTGCGAATTTATTGCGGTATTTATTAAAGATTTTTAATTTTTATGTTTTTAAACCATACATCGGCACCATGATCCTGTAACGCAACTTTCCCTTTTTTATAAGTACCAAAACCAGGCATGTCCTTAAATTTTGTACCTGCTATATTTTTTTTCCAGGCATCATCCCATAGTGTGGTATCAAGAACGTGGTGATTGTTCATATAGAGATCCAACTTGCCATTATCGGATTTAATCTCAACATGGTTCCATTGCATGGCTGGCTTTACATAAGGTTGGGAGCCCGTTGCAAATAATTCATACAAATCACCTGCCCTGCTTTTATAGACTTTCCCATCTTCATTTTTTTCATTATCTGCAATTTGCATCTCCGGTCCTGAGTTCCATGCATATTGATACTTTGAGGTGTCTTCATTTACATAAAACATAATTCCGCTGTTACCGCCTTCAGATATTTTCCAATCGAGCTGAAGATCAAAATTTACAAACTCATCACTGGTTACAATGTCTCCGCCATCTTTGGTCTGCCAATCGCCTTTGTGTGAAGCATCCAAATGTAAGGTGCTGTTCTCCACTTTCCAGGCAGTACCGATGGTGTCTGTTCCATAAGTGTGCCATCCGGCAGTTGTTTGGCCATCAAACAATAATTTCAAACCATCAGTTTTTCCAACAGTTGATTGATTGGAATTGTGACTATTCTTTTTACCTGAAGTGTTACAACTGCTAACCGTAACTGTAAAAGCAAATAAAAGAGCGACCACTTTTCTTAGAAGAACTAAATGGGTATTCATCAATAAAAATTTGATTTATAAATTTCCTTTTTTCATCTCATCAATTGCATAATTCGCCGCCCTTGCCGTTAAAGCCATATAAAGAAGAGAAGGACTTTGGTTCCCGGTACTTGTCATGCAGGCTCCGTCTGTAACAAACACATTTTTACAATGGTGCAACTGATTGTAACCATTAAGCATTGAAGTTTTCGGATCCTTTCCCATCCGGCAACCACCCATCTCATGAATATCCAGCCCGGGCGGCTGTTTATTATCATGTTGATTTATATTTTTGCATCCTGCTTTATCCAGCATCTCAGCACTTTGTGTCAAAAAATCTTTGATCATTTTTTCATCATTATCATCATAATCTACCGACATGATCAATAAAGGAATGCCCCATTGGTCTTTTTGATCTTTACTCAGCCGCACATGATTGGTTTCTTTGGGTATGGTTTCTCCCTGCATATACATATAGGTTTTCCAGCCGCCTGGCTCAGCCATGGCATCTTTGTAATTGCCTCCGATGGTTTCAGGTAAAGAATTTTCATTGACACTTCCACGGTAAGCGCCCATAAAAGTGGTAAAGCCTCCGACATAATCGGTATCAATTTTGCCTAGGTTACGGTAATTGGCAAGAATAGGTTCTGTTGGGTTTTTGCCAAAATAATAATGATCTTCCAATCCATCCAATTCTGCGTTTACAGATGCCCGGTAGTCGTGGTGTGCCACGAATTTTCCAAGCAATCCATTATCATTTCCTAATCCGTTGGGAAACCGTCCGGAAGTTGAATTCAGTAACACCAGGTTACTGTTTAAAGCCGATGCATTTACAAAAATGATACGGGAAAAAAAATCAGTGATTTTTTTGGTATTGTTATCAATAACACGCACGCCTACCGCCTTATTTTTTTTCTCGTCATAAATAATGGAATGAACTACAGAAAATGGCCTGATAGTTAAATTGCCGGTTTTTTTTGCCCATGGCAAAGTAGAAGAAACGGAACTAAAATATCCTCCATAAGGGCAGCCACGCATACATAAATTCCTGGCCTGGCACTTGATTCTGCCTTGCTGGTAATGAATTTCTTTTGGCTCTGTAAGGTGCGCCCATCTTGCATGTACCAAATGACGGTCTTTATAATTGGCGCTTACCGATTTTTGTATATGTGCTTCTGCCGCATTAAAATCAAAAGGAGGCTGATACTCCCCATCAGGCATAGCTTCTATGCCATCGCGCGTGCCACAAACACCAATAAATTTTTCGACGTGAGAATACCAGGGTGCAATTTCCGCATAATCAATAGGCCATTCAATTCCATAACCGAAACGGGAAGGCGCGGAAAATTCATAATGGCTCCAGCGCTGGCAGGCACGTCCCCAGGTTAATGATTTACCACCGACCTGGTATCCACGTATCCAGTCAAAAGGTTTCTCCTGTATGTAAGGATGGTCTTTATCCTTAATAAAAAAATGAGCAGTATCTTCTCCAAAACCTGCGGCTTTACTGATCAAAGGATTTTCCTGTAGAAATTCTTTTGTCATCTGGCCCCGGTGTTTAAATTCCCATGGGGCTTTCATAGCCGTGGGATAATCTACTATGTGCTCCACATTTCTCCCTCTTTCAAGCACCAAAGTTTTCAAGCCATGTTCACAGAGTTCTTTAGCGGCCCATCCCCCGCTGATGCCCGAACCAATAACAATAGCATCAAAAGTGTTCTGTTGTATTCCTTTAGAATTTATATTTACATTTAAAGAGTCGTCTGGCATAAAAAAAACTTTGAGTGAAAAATACAAGAATTAAAGTTATAGTATTTCCAATGTCAGGATGCCATAATTATTTATTTTTTAAGAAGTGCTTTTTTTGAAAGCCTGATTCTTACATAACCAGAATAAAACAAAAAAAATATGGAAAAAGTCAAAGTTGCCGTTTTAGGAGCAGGATTTATAGCAAATATTCATCTGGAAAGCTACCATCGTTTTGTACCTGAAGCAGAAATTGTAGCCGTGTATACAAGGGATATTGATAAGGCGAAAACATTTGCAGAGCAACATCATATTCCACAATGGTACAACGATCCCGATGCAATTCTAAAAGATTCCGGTTGCCAGGTAATCGATATTTGCTTACCCAATTTTCTTCATTATGAGACAACACTCAAAGCCGCTGCCGCTGGAAAGCATATTATTATTGAAAAGCCCTTGTCTGTTACATTAGAAGAGGCGGATGAAATGATCGCTGCCTGTAAAAATGCAGGAGTAAAATTGATGTATGCCGAAGAACTTTGTTTTGCCCCTAAATATGAAAGGGTACGGCAAATGGTCAATGAAGGAGCGATAGGCGATCTTTATATGCTCAAGCAATCCGAAAAGCACTCTGGCCCTCATTCCGATTGGTTTTATGACATCAACCGTTCGGGTGGGGGAGTATTGATGGATATGGGTTGCCATGCCTTGCAATGGTTTCGGTGGATGTTGAAAAATACAAAGGTAAAAAGCGTCTATGCATCCCTGTCAACTGTGTTACATAAAGAAAGAACCAAAGGTGAAGATAATTCAGTGGTAATAGTTGAATTTGAAAACGGGGTAACTGCCGTTGCTGAAAACAGTTGGGCAAAACACGGTGGTATGGATGATAAAAGTGAAGTGTATGGAACAGGTGGAGTAATATATGCAGACTTGTTTATGGGTAATGCTTCTATCGCGTATAGTAAAAGCGGCTATGGGTATGCGTTAGAAAAAGCAGATACTACTATAGGCTGGACATTCCCGATTTTTGAAGAAGCCTTTAACCAGGGCTACCCGCAGGAACTAAAGCATTTTATAGAATGTGTGCAACAAAATAAAAACCCAATAGTATCCGGTGAAGATGGACGCGCCGTTCTTGAAATAATTTATGCAGCATATGCTTCTGCAGCAGAAGGGAAAAAAATAATGCTTCCATTTGTCCGGAAAGTTGATAAACCTATTGATTTGTGGCTGGGAGTGGTGGAAGCTTAAACAAGTCATGACATGTAAACAATTCTTAAAGAAAATATGAACCTATTTATCAGCAATACTTACGAATCAATGTCTGCAAAAGCGGCAGAGGCGGTGATGCAAATAATGCAATCCAAAAGAAACCCTTTATTGTGCCCCGCATCCGGTGATTCACCTACAGGTTTATACAAAGAATTAATTCACGATGCAAGTAAATTTAAAAGAGATATTTCCGGGTGGTATTTTGTCGGCCTCGACGAATGGCTCGGCATGAATGGTGATGATGAAGGAAGCTGCAGGTTCCATTTGAATAATCAATTATTTAATCCTTTGCATATTTCCGAAAATAACATTTGCTTCTTTGATGGAAAAACAAAAGACCTGAATGCGGAATGTGATAAAGTCGAAAGTTTTATTACCAAACATGGAGGCATTGATGTAGCAATAGTGGGACTTGGAATGAATGGCCACGTAGGGATGAATGAGCCAGGCACTTCTTCTGCTTTGCGTTCTCATGTAACAGAAATAGATGCTATTACACAACAGGTAGGACAAAAATATTTCAAAGAAAAGACACACATTTCAAAAGGTATAACGTTGGGAATCGCCAATATTATGGAAGCCAGGAATGTGCTTCTTATTGTAAGTGGAAACAAGAAAGCCGAAATTGTAAGGCGGCTTCTTGAAGGGGAAATTTCAGAACAGCTACCCGCAAGTTTATTACGGAACCATCCAAATTGTAGTGTTTATTTAGACGCTGAAGCAGCCAGCCTTTTAGAAAAGAAATAAAAATATGAACAGCAATATTATCGGCATTGATCTCGGTGGAACAAATATCTCTGCAGGATTGGTGATCGAAAACGAATTACAGCAAATTTCTTCTGAAAAAATAAATGCCAATGGTTCTGCTGAAGAAATTTTGCGGGAATTATTTTCCGCAACCGATCCATTAATGAATGATTCTGTAAACGCAATAGGCATAGGAGTTCCGGGGCTAGTCGATCACGAAAGCGGACTTGTATTTGATGTGATCAATATTCCTTCATGGAAAGAAATTCCTTTACAAAAACGGATGGAGGAGCGGTATCAATTACCGGTAAGAATTAATAATGACGGGAATTGTTTTGCGCTGGGCGAATATTATTTTGGTAAAGGAAGAGGTTGCCATTCTATGATCGGCCTGACGATTGGTACCGGACTGGGATCAGGTCTTATCCTGAATAAAAAATTATACGGCGGCAAAAATTGCGGTGCCGGAGAATTTGGGATGATCAGTTACCTGGATAAATATTATGAATATTATGCCAGCGGCCAATATTTTAAAAATGTATATCAAATAGATGGAGAAGCTGTGTTTAAAAATGCTTGCGAAGGAAATGCAGAGGCGATAAGGATGTATGAAGAAATGGGCGCGCATCTTGGCAACGCCATCAAAATGATCTTATATGCATTAGATGTGGAGCTGATAATTCTTGGCGGATCGGTCCGTCATGCTTATCCATATTTCTCTAAAACAATGTGGCAACAAATTAACACAATAGCGTTTCAAAAATCAGCAAGAGGCTTAAGGATTGAAGTTTCTGAATTAGAAAACAGCGGCGTATTAGGTGCGGCAGCATTATTTTATGAGCAGAATTGACGAGTATCTCTAACGATACTTTTTAAAAAGGAACAGATATCAATTATTCTTTAGCCTGTATGATTTCTCTTTATTGACTATCACAGCACTTTTCCCTCGATGAACCTTCATCTTTTAATGCCTTCACGCGATCAATGGTATTACAATTAGTCCTTTTACAGTAAAGAGTCAATTGCAAATGAGGCAATCGTTTGTCCTATTTTTGAGCAATTATCGTAAATTGCAAACAACTGCCTTTTTATGGAAAATAAAATACCCACTCTTAAAGAAATTGCCCAAAAGCTGAAGTTTTCTGTCTCCACAGTTTCGAGGGCATTGAGTGGCCATCCGAGTATAGGGCTGCGCACCAAAACACAGGTGCAGCAGTTGGCCAAAGAGTTGGGGTACGAGCCTAATAAAACGGCTCTTTTCTTTAAACAACAAAAAACGCATACGCTTGGTGTTATTTTGCCCAACCTCATGGAAGGCTTTTTCTCGCAGGCCGTCAATGGAATTGAGGACGTTGCCAATATAAATGAATATAGTGTGCTTATAGGCCAGTCTCACGATAATGTAGAAAAGGAAAAACAGATTGTTGCGGCCATGAAAAACCAAAGAGTAGATGGACTGATCGTTTCCATTTCCAAGCATACCAAAAATATTGATCACTTTTTAAATCTAGAGAAATACAACATACCAGTCGTTTTTTTTGACCGCGTCCCTGACTTGAAGACGGTGCATAAAGTGTGCTCTAATTTTAATACAGGTACTAAGCAGGCCATTGAATTTCTTATTTCAAAGGGCCATAAAAGAATTGGTATCATCAATGGCCCTGAAGAAATGAAATCATCCAAAGAAAGAGTGGCCACTTATATGGATGTATTGCAAAAGAAAAGAATTAAAATAGATTTATCCCTGGTGGTAACTACCGATTTGACACAGGAACAAACTTTCAAAGCCATGGAAGAATTGCTTACTCTCAAATACCCGCCTACAGCTATTTTAACCATCAACGATTGGGTAGCCTTAGATGCGGTACAATATGCAAGAAAAAAGAAACTTAAAATCAATAAAGACATTTGCTTTGTTAGTTATGCCAATCTTCCCATTACCAATTACCTCGAATTTCCACCGCTCGCTTCCGTGGAGCAGTATCCTTATGAACAGGCAAAAAAAGCTACTGAAATATTATTTGAATTATTAGAGACTAAAACTGACAAAGACCCGCCGGAACCTTTCTGGCGGAATATATTAATTGAAGGACAATTAGTGGTTCATAAAAAATAATTGAATCCTCTTTAGCACGCCTAAATTCGTACAAACTTTTTGTTTCCAAAATATCTGTGTAAAAAATAAGATTGTATTATTCTTAAAATCCGGGCAATCGGTTGCGTTAAATAATTAGACAACCGTACCATAAGTTTGTATAGTTTCTATTTAGCGATGAAATTTTTTCAATGATAAAAGAAGTATTTGCAGCCTATAATTTAGCCCAGGATAAGTACCATGTGGAGCCTGTGGGTAATGGACTGATAAATAAAACATGGCGCCTGAAAAATGGAAGTGAAGATTTTATTTTACAGAAAATAAATACGGATGTTTTCAAGCAGCCCGTAGCTATTGCCGACAATGTAAGAATGTTATCAACCTATCTCGGTAATAAATATCCTGACTATTTATTCACTACGCCGGTAAAGACGAATAGCAATGAAGAAATGGTATTGATAGGCGGAAATGAATTTTACCGCCTTACTCATTACGTAAAATATTCCCACACTATTAATGCAGCAGAAAAACCTGAACAAGCCTATGAAGCCGCAAAGCAATTTGGTAAATTTACCAGATTGCTTTCTTTGTTTCCCGCCGAAAAATTAAAAATAACGCTGCCCGATTTTCACAACCTCACTCTCCGTTATGCTCAATTTGAGGAAGCATTAGATAATGGGAACCGTTTACGTATTGAAGAATCCCGCGATCTGATAAAATATATAAAAGACAATAAAAGTATTGTTGATACTTATCAGGATATTTTGCATAATCCTTCATTCAAATTGCGCGTTACTCATCACGATACTAAAATAAGCAATGTACTTTTTAACGACGATGATAAGGGCTTATGCGTAATAGACCTTGATACCGTGATGCCCGGATATTTCATAAGTGATGTAGGTGATATGTTGCGTACATATTTGTCGCCGGTGAGCGAGGAAGAAAAAGATTTTTCTAAGATTATAATCAGGGAAGAATTTTTTAAAGCCATCTGGAACGGGTACATGGGAGAGATGAAAAGTGAGCTAAATAAAGAGGAAAAAAGGCATTTTATTTATGCGGGAAAATTCATGATCTATATGCAAGCCATCCGCTTTCTTGCTGATCATTTAAATAATGATACTTATTATGGTGCAAAATATGAAGGGCATAATTTTGTGAGGGCAGGCAATCAAATTACTTTATTGCAAAAACTGATGGAAAAAGAAAACGAGCTGAAAAATATAATTAAGCATCAGGAACCATAAGATTCCCGGGTTGATTCCAACAAAATTATTTCTTTAAAATAAAGGTATAAAGCCAAAAGTAATATGGGTTCAAGCCTTTTTTAGAGCGTCAATTTCTTTATTCTTTCTATTTTTAATTGCCTTTCAAACGGATAAACTGAATCTGCGTTTTCCAGATGGTGATAAATTTTTAAACATTTATGATAAAGATTTATGCTTTTTTCGTTACCGGGTTGTAACTCGTAAAGCTCGTCGGCGCTTAACAGTAGTATGTCCGCAAGCTTATCAAAACTATCGCTGCTAAGTTCTTTCTGCCGGAGGGTTTCGATAAACTCACCT
>DATCWN010000326.1:0-3735 GCA_036566285.1 Hanamia sp. | reverse complement strand
GCTCATGCCATCACTAACGCCAATGGTATTAAATATGAGTCCAATCAAATCATTTTTCCCAACGCCTTCTTTCACCAATTTTGCCAAATCGTTCAAATGCATATTGCAGGTGTTCCCTTCATATCCCATGCTCACTATTCCTACCTGCGGTTTTTTTAAATCATCATCTGTAAGGCCAATGCCATAATACATTGCCTGTGCACCCGGCTGGGTTTCATCCTGTGTAAGGGTTTTACTGTATTTATTTAGTTCTTTATTTTCTGAAGTATCACTCATCTTTATTGGTTAATTGCTTTATTGGTTTATTGGGTTAATTGGTTAATTGGTTTATTGGGTTAATTGGTTAATTGGTTTATTTGTAAGAGATACGCCGGTAACCAGCTCTTTATATTTTTTTTGAATGATGCTACCCAAAGAATCTTTCCATTCTTTTTTAAATGGTATTTTATCAAGCGTAGCAATGCCGATTACTTCGGCGGCGGTACCACAGAAAAAAGCGCTGTCGGCACCATGAACTTCCGCAAGTGTAATTTGTTTTTCCACTACCGTAATGCCCAGTTCTTCACAAACTTCTAAAACGGTTGCTCTTGTAATTCCCGGTAAAATGCTGCCCAATTGTGGGGTATATAAAACCTTATTTTTTTCTACAAAAAAATTGGCACCCGGCGCTTCTGCTACAAAGCCTTCCATATCTTTTAATAAAGCTTCATCAAAACCTTTGGCTTTTGCTTCCTGGCTGGCAAGAATAGAATTTACATAATGGCCGGTGGCTTTCGCTTCTATTTTAAAAGCTTTTGGATTGGGACGTTCAAAAGATGATGTCATTACGTTTAATAATTGCTCGCCCAGGAACGGCTTCATTTCCCATGTTTCAATAGTAATAAATGATTCTTTATTGAGAGCGAAACTCATATTTGCCGGTGCATATACCAATGGCCTGATGTAGGCATTCTGCAAATTATTTTTCCTTAAAATTTCATAGGTGGCTTTTATCAACTCATTGCTACTCCATGTGTAAGGAAGATTGAGCGCATGGGCAGAATTTTTTAATCTTTCAAAATGCTCCACTTCTTTAAAGATCTTTGTTTTTCCTTCTTTAGTTTTATAAGAACGAATGCCTTCAAACACGCCATAGCCGTAATGAAGCGTCTGACTATACAAGTCAGTTTTTGCTTCTGAGGCTTTTACGATTTCTCCGTTCAGATAAATAAAAGTGTTGTCGTTGTAATACATAAAATTTGTTTCTAAGATGGGTTTAAAATAAAAAACCCGCTTCTTTTGGAGGCGGGCTATTTGTAAAGATTTATTTTTTTAAATAGTAATTCCACCTCCGTATAAGGGTATCACAATGACAATGACAGTAACGATAATTACTGAAATATTTTGAATGCCATTAACTAAGTTGCCTTTCAACATTGATGAAGAATTAAAAAGCAAACTTAGCATACCCTTTTAAAAAAACAAAGAACTTTTTATTAAATAATTGTTGCCTGTCCTAAAGTCATATTTTTTAAGTTGACATTTTGCGGAATATCATTACTTATATGATCACTCACTAATTCACCAACAGTAGAAGTAAAGTAAGAGTTTACCGGGTCAATATCTTTGGTAACAAAACCATTAGACAATGTCCACTCCACGCCATCCCTGATAGCTTTGGCCTCGTCGTGCATTTCAAAATATTCCATCATCAATGCGGCTGATAAGATGGAACCTAACGGGTTTGCGATATCTTTTCCTGCAGCCTGCGGATATGAGCCATGAATGGGTTCGAACAACGCATTTTTATCCCCGATAGAAGAGGACGGCAGTAATCCTAATGAGCCGCTGATAACGCTGGCTTCGTCGCTGATAATATCGCCAAACATATTTTCTGTAAGAATTACATCAAAGTGTTTTGGGTTTACAATTACCTGCATGGCAGCATTGTCCACATACATGTAATCTACTTTTACATCAGGATAAATTGCGGAAATTTCCTGAACTGTTTTTCTCCACAATCTTGATGTTTCCAGCACATTGGCTTTATCAACGAGGGTTAATTTTTTTCTTCTTTTTTGTGCTACAGCAAAGGCAAGGTGAGCGATGCGCTCTATTTCATTTTTACTATAAACACAAAGATCGGAGGCTTCTGTTCCCTCTTCATTTAATTCTTTTTTACCGAAATAAATGCCGCCGGTCAGTTCGCGGTAAATGATAAAATCTACCCCATGTAATTGTTTTTCTTTTAAAGGAGAAAGATGATGCAAAGAAGAATAAGCGGTTATCGGGCGAATATTTGCAAACAACTGCAATTCTTTTCTAAGCCTCAGTAATCCTTGTTCCGGGCGAACTTTTGCAGAAGGATCGTTGTCGTATTTAGGATGCCCAATGGCGCCCAATAAAACCGCATCGCTCTGAAGACAACTGTCAATAGTAGCTTGCGGTAAAGGATCACCTGTTTTGTCAATGGCAGAAGCGCCCATCAGACAGTACGTAAAATTGAAATCATGGTTAAATTTCAAAGCAACAGCATTCAGCACTCTTACAGCTTCCCTGGTAACTTCCGGGCCAATACCATCGCCTGGTATTATCGTTATATCTTTTTTCATTTTGTTTACTTATGCTAAGGTGTTTTCAAATTTCAGTATCTCTTCTTTAATACTTAAAAGGTAATCAATATCATCGTAACCATTGAGCAAACAATTCTTTTTATAATCGTTGATGCTGAATTTTTCCTGTTCACCTGTTGCATCAATTATTATGGTTTGATTTTCTACATCAATTGAAAGCGTTGATCCGTTTTCAAGGCTGAATATTTTTTGTAAAAATTCGTCACTCACCTGGACGGGTAATAACCCGTTATTCAAGGCATTGTTTTTAAAAATGTCTGCAAAAAAACTGGACACTACTACATTGAATCCATAATCAACTATAGCCCATGCTGCGTGTTCTCTCGAGGAACCGCAACCAAAATTTTTGCCTGCAACCAATATAGCCCCCTCGTATGCGGGATCATTTAAAATGAAATCTTTTTTCGGTTGTGCCTCATCGTTATGAATATACCTCCAGTCGCGAAAAAGATTTTTTCCAAAACCTTGCTTCGTAGTTGATTTTAAAAATCTTGCCGGAATAATTTGATCCGTATCAATATTCTCGAAAGGAATGGGAACAAATGTATCCTGTATATGTTTTAATGCTTTCATCCTTTTAGTTTAATAATTCCCTTACGTCTGTTACTACGCCTGTAATGGCTGCGGCTGCGGCTGTTAGCGGACTTGCCAATAACGTCCTCGCGCCAGCGCCCTGCCTGCCTTCAAAGTTTCTGTTGCTGGTGGAAATGCAATACTCTCCTGCGGGAACTTTGTCTTCATTCATGCCAAGGCATGCGCTGCAACCTGCCTGGCGTATTTTAAATCCTGCTTCTTCAAAAACCACATCCAAACCTTCCGCTTTTATTTGTGCGGCCACCTGCTGCGACCCGGGAACGATCATAACATTTACGTGTTCATTTTTTTTCCTCCCTTTTATAATTGAAGCCACAAGACGTAGGTCTTCAATTCTTGAATTAGTGCAGCTTCCTATAAAAACATTTTGTACCGGCATTCCTTTTAAGGCCTGGCCCGGCTGTAGCCCCATATAATTAAGCGCTTTGATAAAATTCTTTCTTTCGCCTTCATCGGCAATACTTTCAAGCGTAGGTACCAATGCATTAATAGTGATGCCCAGTCCGGGGTTGGTTCCGTAGGTAATCAT
>DATCWN010000301.1:0-3457 GCA_036566285.1 Hanamia sp. | reverse complement strand
CTTTGCTGATGCTGTTCGCCAAATCGTGATGCTCTGCGTAATTGTTTACTATCTGAATTTTTAATGTTGGCTTATTACTATTAAAAGGATTTTTAACCGGTTGGCAGTCCCTTCCCGAAAGGGAAAGGACTGTTTCGGTGGGATAGTAATGTTGTAACACATGGGCATAAATATTCAGGCCATAATGTGTTTTGCTGAGAATGACTTCTTTACTTATTTCCATGACGTGTGGATTTAAATTGTGAATAATTGGATTGCAGCAATTTTTCCAGGTCGGAAACTTTGTAATAGAATTTTCCATTGATGCGGCTGTAAGGAAGTATTTTGCTATCTCTCAATGACTGGAGGTTTCGCTTACTGATGTGAAGGGCTTGCATTACATCCTGTCCATCTATCCATGTTTCATTAAAGAGATCCAATTTGGATTTATTAAGGGAATGGATATAGTCTTTCATTACCTCAAAATCTTTGGCGAGCAGCGTGAGTATTTTTATTAGTTCGTTCATGATGCTGCCCTCCCTTTTTTGGTTAGGTAAACTTGTTCCTGTTGACACAAAATGTGTCGGTGTAAAAGCTGCTCAATTGTATTGAGCCAGATAAATAAATTGTCCATTTTGTTTAATTAAAAAATTAGTAAATGGACTTTAGCGCTAAAGTCAACCGCTTGGTTAAGTGGTCGGGTGTAAAATTGGTGAGAAGTGGGTGGAATGTTGATTTTGATATTTTAAAATCAGAGGAAAGCCTTACCGAATAAGAGTTTGAATAAATTTTTGGTATTTCGTTTTGGTATAATCGGTGAAAATACCAGCATTTAGAACGGGATAATGTTTCTTAGTATGGAGTGTTTGTCGAGATATTTATCCAGATTTCCATTTTCCTTAAATAATCTGAACTCTTTGTCAATATTAGATTGGTATCGATAGTTTAAAAACTTTCTGATTTTTAAATCGGTTATTCTTTTCTTACCACCCAAATAACTGAATTGATTGAAATGATTTTTTTGGATTAAAATATGGACAACTGCTGCCATTTTTTCTCCATTTCCTTTTCTCTTTATAAACCTGTACTCATTATCTAATAAATTCAACTTATACAATTCCTCTTCCGCCAATGCAAATGAATCTACCTTCGAAATAATTTCTTCGTATTTCATAATACCATTCTTTGGTTCTCTAATGTCACCTTTTATAACTTTTAATTTTTTTGGCAGCGGCTGTTTTATGATTGAATTAGAAGGTTTGGAGAGGTGCATGTCCGGAGCATTAATAATGAACGATTTTTCATGAAATTCTTCACTAAAATACAAGGAATGAATATCTTCTTCAGTGATTGGATCTTCTTTTAAATAGGGGAGATAAGTATCCTGAATTTCCAGGTAAAGCCATATCAATTTATATTTTACCAATTGAATGATGTATGCCTCATCACGAAATGTAACGTCATTGCTTCTATTACTATTTTTTGGATCAATGAGGTCAAAAAAATAATTCTTTTTAAGAATCAATTGCTCTACTGCATTGAGTTTTGATTTTAATTCCTGGTTTAGAGTTTTGTGTATCCAGAATTTTTTTTCATTCTCATCTATGGCATCAGCGATAGAAAGATGTACTGAATTTAAATACCTGATTAATTTTTGTTCAATGAGAGCATGATAATATTTTGTTTTTGCAGTAAGAGGTTTGATGAAGTCAATGCCGTAAAGAGGCTGTTGCAGGTACCTTTCATTATTTACGTTTTGCATCATTTGCTGATACTTTTGACCGGAATAATGAGTCTTCCAGGGCCGAAGGTGCAAATACAAAATATCATTAATAATTTCTAAGTCATTGCTCATACTGCAGTTAAAACTTTAAAATATTAGCGTACTCTAAAGTAAATTATCTTTGAAACTATCAAGATAATTTTTTGCTGTGGCTACGGAACTATGACTTAAAGCATCTTATAAAAGAAGCAGGAATTACTTATTCTAAGGTATGGGGATGTGCATTTCTGTACCTGCTATGGCTCTCTACACATTAAACCGGAAGTGCATTACATCGCCATCCTGCACCAGGTATTCTTTTCCTTCAATTCTTAATTTGCCATTTTCGCGGCAGGCAGCTTCCGATTTATAGGTGATAAAATCATTGAAAGAAATTACTTCCGCTTTAATAAAACCTTTTTCGAAATCGGTGTGAATAACGCTTGCGGCCTGTGGCGCCTTCCATCCTTTATGTATGGTCCAGGCGCGCACTTCCTGTACGCCGGCCGTGAAATAAGTAGAGAGATTTAAAAGATTATATGCAAAATGTATCAGGCGGTCTAATGCAGGTTCTTCCATTTTGTATTCTTCCATAAACATTTGCTTGTCTTCCGGATTTTCAAATTCTGCAATCTGCGCTTCTATGGCATTGGTCATTACAATCACCTGCGCACCTTCTGCTTTGGCAGCTTCTACTAACAGGTCGGAATATTTATTACCGGTATGCATAGACGCTTCGTCCACATTGGCCACATACAGAACCGGTTTATCGGTTAATAAAAAATTATCAGCAATAGCCAATTTATCTTCCTTCGATAAATTGAGAGAAAGAATATTTTTTCCTTTTTCCAAATGCGCTTTGCATTTTAGCAGCACTTCGTATTCCTGCTTCGTTTTGGCATCGCCGGTTTTGGCTATTTTTTCTGCACGGGATAATTTTCTTTCTATACTGTCAAGGTCTTTTAATTGCAATTCTGTTTCAATAATTTCTTTATCGCTGATAGGGTTTATAGGCCCTTCATCTCTTAAAATATTTTCATCTTCAAAACAACGAACCACATGAATGATGGCATCCACTTCACGGATGTTTGCCAAAAATTTATTGCCTAATCCTTCTCCTTTGCTGGCGCCTTTTACCAGGCCGGCTATGTCCACAATTTCTATTTGTGTAGGAACTATTCTGTCGGGCTTTACCAATTCAGCCAGTTGATCCAATCTTTTATCGGGCACATTTACCAGGCCTATATTTGGCTCAATAGTACAAAATCTATAGTTGCTCGCCTGCGCTTTGGCGCTATTGCTAACTGCGTTGAATAAAGTTGATTTTCCTACATTGGGCAATCCTACAATTCCTGCTCTTAAAGCCATATCTGTTTCAAAATTTTATTTCCCGTTTCTAAGGGGATTCCTAATAATCATTTTCCTTCAGGCAAAATTTTGCCGAAGGCGCGCAAATATAGCATGATTTTATTTTGCAGATCCTTTCAGGATAATGTTTAAGCGTATTTCACAACCCGCATCCATTGCCTCACGAGTTGCCACGAAGGACACTATGATTATTTATTTGGATAGAGCCGGGAATCTTTGTTCCAATAAGTAACAGCTAAAGCTGTGCGCAATTTATAAATACACTGACATAATAAACATCGTACATCCAACATTGTCCATCCAACATCATTACATCACACACGAGTAAAGTACATAAAAAATGGCCGG
>DATCWN010000298.1:0-6476 GCA_036566285.1 Hanamia sp. | reverse complement strand
TTTCCATCATTTTTTTCCCGGTAAATTGTGCACTTTCATCATCCGTATCATCACTGATTATGTTCAGCGCATAAACAGGAACGTTGGCTTTTTTAGGTTTCAACATCAAACCAAAATCCACCAATTCGGCCACCGTATCAGGATATGCGAGAGAGATTAATATTTTCTCTTTAGACTCCGTTTCTTCCTCTTCTTCCAGAGCTTCCTTCAAAGCCATATTAGCCGACGCTTTTTCAACAATGAAAGAACTGACAGCGCAACTGATCAGGATCAATAAAATAGTTCCGTTCAAAATATCTTCATCTAATAAACGAATGGGGAGGCCGTCGGGAGTTTCGCCAATAATAATATTATACCCAACTAAAATAATAGCGAGCGTTGCGGCTGCATGTGAAGAGCTTAATCCAAAGATCATTCGTCCTTCATCTTTCGATAATCTAAAAGCTTTCTGTGTAATCCATGCCGCTACAAATTTTGTAAGCAAGGCTACCACTACAATTACACCTGCCACTTTCAAAGCGCCCCATCCATTAAACAGCACATTAAAATTTACAAGCATTCCTACACCAATCAGGAAGAATGGAATAAATAATGCATTGCCCACAAAATCAATACGGTTCATTAACGGGGAAGAATGAGGTATAAATGTATTGAGCACCAGGCCTGCGAAAAACGCGCCGATGATGGCTTCTATACCCGCAGCCTCTGCTAAGAACGAAGCAAGAAAAACAATGGCCAGCACAAAAATATATTGCGAAACACTGTCTTCATAATTTTTAAAAAACCAGCGGATGATGAAGGGAAAAATAAAAAAAACAATCCCTACAAAAACCACAGAAGAAATGCCAAGCGTAATCCAAAAAGTAGAAGACACTTCTCCCTTCGTCATGCCTGCAATAATTGCCAGGATTAACAAGGCAAGAATATCCGTGATCATAGTACCGCCCACCGTTAAGGCCACTGCCCTGTTGCGTGAAACGCCATATTTACTTGCAATAGGATAAGAAACCAAAGTGTGGGTAGAAAACATACTCGCCAGCAAAATGGAAGAAAGCCATCCATAACCCAACACATAATAACTGGCAAAGGTGCCTACCAAAAGTGGCAGTAAAAAAGTAGTAAGCCCGAAAAGAATGATTTTCGCTCTATTCTTTTTAAATTCTTTCAAGTCAATTTCAAGGCCTGCCAGGAACATGATGTATAAAAGGCCAACGGTGCCGAACAGCACAATGCTACTATCTCTGCGCAATAAGTTTAATGCATAAGGACCCACAATAACGCCCGCCAGGATAAGCCCGATGATGTGTGGTACTTTTATTTTCTTTAGTAAAATAGGAGCGAAAAGTATTATGAACAAAACCAGTGAAAAAATTATCACCGGGTTTTTTAATGGCAACGAGAAATCTAAATCAGCTAATAGAATCATACACGTCATTTAAAAATTATTATGCTATTGCCTACTGTTTTTTTAATTGTAATGAATACACGATCCTGCAACCACTTGCCTGTATGATTTCGCGTTCACCTTCCATTTCCTTATCTTTTATATTTTGCAGCCTGATAGTCATCTTTGCAGCCTGCATGTCAGTAGAATCCTGTTGTACCGACAATTTCAGAGAATTTCCCGCATAAGTTCCGGTATAAACCCGCACCAACTGATTGTTACTTATGGCGCTTGCAATAATATTGTTGTCCTGAAATTTAAATTCCCATTGTTCATTTTTTGTATCACCTACTGCTGATCCCACGCAGTTGGTTTCAATACATTGCATTTTTACTAACCAGGTTCCCGGAAGTTGTGGATACAAAATATATAAGCTGTCGTTTGCTATCTTTTTTGTGGTGCTATCTAATAATTTTTCTTTTTCATTTAATTGCTGTTCCCTGAGATCAAGTGATTGTTCCTTTAAAGATAATTGCTGTTCTTTTTCATTTACCTCTGCTAATTTCTTGTCCAGTTCTATTTCGCGCTGGCGCAGACTACACCCCTGGAATACAAGCATGCACAACATCAAAGAAGAAAGTATCCATTTCATAGTTCAACATTTTGTAAAAATTCAAGATAGATAATTTTATACAAAAAGGACACGGTTTGTGTTGGCATAATATTATCCAGATAGAGAATAAATGTTAATTTTCCTTTTCTGCTTGCTCATTTTTCTTTGAAAATGATTCAATAAATACATTCACTTCGCCATCAAAATTCACTTGTTCGTTAAACAGAAATTTATGCGCCATAGGAAAAACATAAATGGGAAGATGCTCCAGTTCCTTTTGAAATTTTGCAAGCCGCACGCCGTCTTTTTCTGTGGTTAAGATGATTTTATTTTTATTTTCAATTGCTGAAAATTGTTTTATAATTTCTTTGAGGTCATCGGTATTAAAAATATGATGATCCCTGAAAGATAAAATTTCATAAGAAGAAACATAAGCGTTGAGCACTTCTTTTAGCGGGTCGGGATTGGCAATTCCGCAGACCAACAACACATCGCAATCCTGTTCAAGAATCCGTTCTTCATTCGAAAATAAATGATACGGGCTGCTGTATTCTATTTTAGTAAAATAAATTTTTTGATGAGGCAATGGCTCTATCTCACTAATGATCTTTTGCTTTTCATTTTCATTCAAATACGGTTTGCATTTGGTAACAATAATTATATCCGCTCTTTTGGCGCTGCTTTTTATGTCCCGCAAATCACCGGCTGGTAATAGCAAATCTCTTGTATAAAGATTGTTGAAGTCCGTGAGTAAAATATTCAATCCCGCATTTACCTCCCTGTGTTGAAAAGCATCGTCAAGAATGATAACCTGTGTCTCCGGTCTTGCATAAAGCAACTGGGGAATACCTACCACCCTTTCTTCGGCAACCGCCACGGTTACTTCCGGAAATTTTATATGTAGCTGCATTGGCTCATCTCCTACATCAATTGCTGTGGTCTTTTCATCTGAAATAGCAAAGCCTTTTGTTTTTCTTTTATACCCCCTGCTTAAAGTAGCCACCTTATATTGATTCCGCAAAAGCCTTATTAAATATTCAGTCATAGGGGTTTTTCCAGTGCCACCTACGGCAAGGTTTCCCACGCATATCACCGGAAAATTAAACGAAGCGGAACGTAAAATTTTTTTATCAAACATCTTATTACGTACCCATACAATGCCTCCATATAAAAGAGAAAAGGGAAATAAAATATACCGGAAACTTTTAAGCATTGCTGTCTATTTTAGATGGCAGATTTTAGATTGGGAATATGCGATTACATTTCATAATAAGATTCTGTTTGACATTTAGATTCTTTTTATAAGGATGTTTTCAAAACCTTAGTAAAAAAGAATTCAATAGTTCTCCAACCTTATTACCTTATTTAGAGTCCGGTAAATGTAGAAAAAATAAGGTAATAAGGTTTTGCAAAATAGAAACGAAATTTTCTACTAAGGTTTATTCAATGTGTTCAAAGAAGTTTACAAATGTTCAATGCAGTCATTGTATATTATTCTCTCTTTTTATTAAAATCTAAAACTCCCGTGCGGGGTAACACAGTAGTTTAAAGTTATATCAAACGAATTGATATCGTCAATCTGATCAACGGGTTCAAAGAAACTTAAACCAATTTTTATAACATCGGCATTGCATTCCGACAGAAACTTATCGTAATAGCCTTTACCATAACCCACTCTGAAACCATTTTTATCGAAGGCAAGCAAAGGAATGAGAACGAGATCAATTTCATCTTTAGAAATTATATTTCCTTCAGAAGGCTCATCTATTCCAAAGCGGTTGGGTTTCAATTCTATATTATGATCCAAACGATAATGATACATGCTGCTTGTATCAAAATCCACCTTGGGTACTGCAACTTTTATTTCAGGATTTTTAAATTGCAAATACCTTATAATGTTGGCTGTATCTGCTTCCCCTAGATTCAAAGAAGCCAGGTACGTATGTACGCAACTTATAAAAGGAAGTGTGATCTTTTGAAAATTTATGAGAATAAGGTCATTGAATTTATCCATGTCATGAACGGAAAGTTCACGGCGCTTTTCTTTATAAATTATTCTTAACTCATTCTTCGTCATAAAATATCTAAGTGTTTATAAAAATAGAAAATAAGGTAGTGCCATAATTGCGGACTGTTTTAAATAAGGGCTCATTTTCATAATTATTCGCGGGTGTATGTTCCAGCACGAACCAACCATTTTTATTGAGCAAACTTTTTTCTCTAATTATCCGAGGCAGTTCATCAATAGTTTTTAGCGCATACGGTGGCCCTGCAAAAATGAAATCATATTTATCGGTACAATTTTCTAAAAACCGGAATACCTCATTTTTTATTACCGAACAGTTTTTAATTTTTAACTCAGCAATTTTATTCCTGATAAATTCATACATCTTCGGATCCTTTTCTACAATCGTTAGATCGCCAGCCCCCCTTGAGGCCAACTCATAACTAATGCTTCCTGTGCCACCAAAAATATCAAGCGTTTTTATTCCTTCAAGGCTAATATTATTTTCAAGAATGTTGAAGAGCCCTTCCTTGGCAATGTCGGTGGTAGGCCGCGTATAAGGCATTTTGGAAGGAGGGTTTATTTTAAGGCCACCATATTTCCCGGTAATTATTCGCATGTGTCAAGTGCAAAAATAGGGCTAAAATAATGAGAAGGGTATTGCAAAATTTCATCTGAATAAATGCAATCCGACGGTAACGATGCAAAGGTAATATTTGTAAAATATTTGTAAACCTCTTTAAACAAGGCAGAGTCTTTTTCAAGCAATCCGCTTATTTCAAGATCAATATCCGGGGTTTCAAACTGCTGGCAGATATTTAATAAAGTATAAGAAACATCTTCGGCAGTACGATAATTAAAACTATTGAAAAGATGATACTTCCCATCTTTAAATAATGAAACAACAATTTTTTGAGAATAAAAAATAACAGCCAGTTTATTTCTATCCAACATCTTTTGCTTTAGTAAGGCAGAGTATTGGTGGCTGCTGGTAATATTGGGGAACTGAGATTGTACGGCATTGTAAACCTGTGTGGGCACACGAAAAATATTATAAACTTCCTGCTCCGTAATTACATCAGTAAGCACGGTTGATGGGTTTTGTAAATCGCCATGTACCAGGTTGAGCACTTCATTGTTTTGAGTGCTATCGTACAAAGAAAAAGGAACCAATACACTTTCGGCCACTGAATAAAACATAGAGGCTTTTTTAAACCTTTGGGACAACCATTCCTTCTGATGAAAAAGAATTTGCAACGCTATCGAAAACCCGACCTGCGGCCTGCTTATGTCAAAATGATAATTTGCCATTCCCACAAAAGAATTTTCTTCCTCACTCTTTACAGCACAGGAAATTCCCTCCGTACTCAACTCACAAATAAGGCTACAATTTTCAGTATCCATAGAAGAAGGCAATATTTCAAATAATATTTTCATTTTTATAGCAGCAATAATAGAATTTTTTTTTGGGATTATGATTTCGCTATTGAGCAGGCAACTTCATTGATTATTTTTTGTGATGATTGTATGCCATTAAATTCCTTTTAATTGTGCCCCTGAAAATTGACAGCTACATTTTGTTTTAATTCATGGATAGACTTTACCTTCGCGCCAAAAATAAAAAGATGACCAACAGAACATTCACGATGATTAAACCTGATGCCACTGCCAAAGGCAATACAGGCGCTATTTTACAAATGATCAACAAGGCTGGTTTTCGTATTGTGGCCATGAAAATGATTCATATTTCCGAAGCGAAAGCCGGAGAATTTTATGCAGTACATAAAGAACGCCCTTTCTATGGTGAGTTAGTAGCCTTCATGAGCCGCGGCCCCATTACCGCCGCCATTCTTGAAAAGGAAAATGCAGTAGAAGATTTCAGAAAGCTAATCGGCGCTACCAATCCGGCACAGGCGGAAGAAGGAACTATCAGGAAATTATATGCAGCCTCTATTGGAGAAAATGCGGTGCATGGAAGTGACAGCGATGAGAACGCACAAATTGAAGGAGATTTTTTCTTTAGTAAACTGGAGCAGTTTTAATTGAATTTCTTAAATTTAGAAATCCGATTCTAAAAATACTTTGTGTTGTGGTGGTTCGTTTTTTGACGGGCCACTTTTTTTATTCCCCGAAGGTTTATTGATTTTGTAACGGCTCCACTTTGTACCCCGCTTTCTTTAACAGTTTGATAAGACCCGTATTACCCAGCAGGTGCCCCGCTCCTACTGCCACAAACACACTTTCATTTTTCATTATTGTCTTTAATTGTTTTACCCAGTTTTTATTGCGGTCTGTCAATAAAAGATCGCCGTATTTATCTGCGCCAAATTCACTTTTATCAATCATACTTTCCATGGAATCAAGCTGCTGGTTTTTATACATGGCAAGCATCTTATCAAATTCATCTTTATACACGGAAAAGCTATCTATACTTTTCAATAACTCTTTTGCCTGCCATTCATAAGGAATGCTAT
>DATCWN010000166.1:0-4347 GCA_036566285.1 Hanamia sp. | reverse complement strand
AGCATCCCGAGACGACCACGAAAAGTGGGAGGCGCTATTTCGGAAATATAAATTGGAGCCAGTGTAGAAGCCATTCCAATTGCTATACCTCCAATAAATCGATAAATAACCAACTGCTGAAAACTGGCTGCAATCCCACTTCCTAATGCAGCTATTATAAACAGGAATGCAGTAACAGCCATCATCCTTTTTCGTCCAAAATGATCAGCCAGCCGGCCAGCAAAAAAAGCCCCGGGGATACAGCCAATAGAGGCAGCAGCAACAACTAACCCGATCCCTGCATCACCCAAATTAAAGTAACTTTTTAATGAAAACAGAGTGCCTGCAATTACCGCGGTATCGAAGCCAAAAAGTAATCCACCCATGGCGGCAATTGTTGCAATTAGGATTGTAAATCTTTTCATACTTTTTTTTGATTATAGTATTATAAACTGATTTTTAAGTGATTTGTTTCAATTTCCCATGCCTGATAAAATGTCTTTTGTACAAAGGAACAACCTTCCTGGTGTCACTTTTAAATATGGTAATAGCTCCTCACGATGGATTGGGAACCCCTGACAAAAATTTTTTCATATTACCAATTATTGGGGCCAGTGAGTTTCAATCCCCTGTGAGCGGATAAAATTTTGAAAATCTTCAAGCATATCTTGTTTTTCCCTGACGGCGTGTGGGATTATTTTCTTTTTCAAGGCATAAGTTACCAACAAACCCACAGCCTCGCCAATACTCCATTCAACGGGATGAAGCCGGTAACAACCATTGGTAATATGAGTAGTACCTATATTCTTATTTGCAGGTAGCAGATTTTCCATGCGTACTGGCAAGAGTGCCCCAAGTGGTATCTGGAAAGGCAATGATCCAAAATCAATATAGTTAATGCCTGTGCTACTCGGGTGCAAATCAATATGATAATAACCGGTACCAACACTATCGTAAAAATCTTTTGCTTTGTTGCCCGATTCTTTTCCGGTAATTAGTGCGCGGTTGGCGGCACCTACATGTTCTTCCAGAATAGTAAACACTGCTTTAATACGCCTGGATTCTCGTATATAAGGATATTTCGCCAGCCCATCCTTTGTTCCAAAAACATCCCCACGTAGCCGTAATCCCGGCCAGCCCTTTCTTCCATCAGGGCGGGGGACTTCAGTTTGCAGCCAATAAAAAAGTGATAAGCTTAGTTGCTTTGCATTTTCAAGATGCTTCTTAAATTCCTTTTCTTTTACGTCAATGATATTACCCAGGAAATAATCATTTTGGGGCCAGTTTACGATGGTAATATCCCCATCGTAAGTGCCTGGTTCGAAATTGTCTTTATGAATAATGCGGCGATAATTCCAAAGATTAAGTGAATTACCGGTAGAGGATCCTTCAGGCTGAAATCCAAGTGCTTTGGGTTGTAATGTTCCCGGATCGGAATAAGCAAGATCTAGTAGTTTGCCAGACCACAGAGGAGTAAGATCGGGAACTAGGCTTCGCCAAAAATTATATTGTGCAGGCTTATCTATTATATTATTGGCTCCGGGAACATAATCCATAGCAAAGCAAAAAGTAAACGCCTGGTTATTAGTTGGATTGGCTTTTTCAGGTGCATGCAATTCATTGGTTTCATGACGAGATTCAGCGCCGGTTACATATTCAGTACCGGTCAAAGGAAGGAGGTCACCTAATTCTGTGGCATCTATAAAATAAGGGGCTGTGAGTAATACTTCTCTTTTATTACAGTCAGTACTGCGGGCTTTTAATGCACGTATCTTGTTGCCGGACACATCTGCACCTACTATCTTGTGTTCCAACAATAGCCTAAGCTTCCCCGAACTAAGAAAGGGGGCCAGCATATTGTATAAGACAGCAAGCGCAACACGCGGTTCATGGCATAATCTTGATACACTCCCATCTCCAGGATTTAAATTCTTTCGTGTCCTCGCGGATTCAGTAAGGGGATAATTTCGCACGTAATACTCACGTACAGCTGTACGAAAATCACGATAAAGTTGAGTGGCCCCATGAGTTTCAATCCATTGATGCTCATCGGGACAACTTAGCCCCTGCTGTGTTAACTGACCGCCAATCCAATCTGTTTCTTCTGTAAGAATTACAGAATGCCCGTTGCGTAACGCTGCCATAGCAGCGGCAAACCCGCCCAGACCAGCACCTGCAATTACAACATCTGAAGAAAATTCATTTTCATCTTTACCATGAATCATTCGCCCTGTTCCTGCATAAGTTGGGAAACCAGGAATAGTTCCCGCCGCAATTACCCCACCGCTCAACGTCAACATTTCAACAAAATTCCTTCGATTCATATATTCTCATTTAATTTATTTGATTTTCATAAAATAGGTTAAATATTCTTCGCATTCGCCTATTCTTTTTCATCACCAAACATTACCATACCCACTTTTGGCATTTGCTTATTTATGGTGGATTTTTTTGTCAGTTCCCAATAACTCTTATTATTTTCGACTAATACCTGGGTAGTCACTATCCAGCTTTGAATCCATCCTGTAAGGGTGGACCATGCCCCCCAACCGGCATCAGCGTTAGAAGCCCAATAATCCCACCTTTTATAATCAAAAGCTCTAAACCAGCCTCCATCCAAATCCTGGTGCCTGCTGCTTTTTATTTGGATCCGGGTAAGAAAGTCTGATAATTTACCAACTGCAGTTTTGTATTTTTTATTCCCTGTAGCATGGGCAGCCTCATTAAGACTAAAGAAAGCAAAATTGCTTGTGTACAGCATGTCAGCAACCGGATCACCATTTTCAAAAATCAAAGGCGCTTCATGTAATCCGTATTCTTTATTAGTTGAGGTACGACCATACTGTCCACCTGCTTCACCCAGCTCTTCTCTGATGGCGCCACATTTCATTTGGTTGGAAAGTAATCTTTCAACAACTTCATCAAGCCAACCACGATTTTCCTCCGTATCCTCTACCCGCACCAACCATGCAAGAGGAAGTATCATTCTTGCGCGTTCCTGCTGAATACCATTCGTCCATTTCCATTTATCAGGATAGGCTTCCATGGTAAGACGAATGCCCTCTTTGGCTTTCTGCAAAAGTGGCTTATAACCGGTTTTATCATACAACCAAAGGTAGCAGGCCCACAACCAGGATTCAAAATGAGGATGAGGGTTTATGATATCCCGATTCTCAAAATGCTTCCAGCCTTCTTTTAATATATCTTCTTCGCTTAACCGGCTACCTCTAAAACCTTCTTTGCCGGTAGTGCGGAAATTAGCAAGAATGGCCTCTGCAATTTTCATATCCCATTCACTGGTATTCATATAAGCCGAAGCTCCGATCAGAGCTAAAATACATCTGGCATTATCGTCCCCATAAAATACGCCCGGATGGGTAACCGACCATCCTATTAGCCCATAAGCAGGACTGTTTTTGTCATTCTTGTTTCCATCCCTTAGGTTGGAATGATAAAAGATAAAATCTGCAAGGTTTTTTGCCACCTTATAATATTCCTTTTTATGAAGAAGATTTCCTGCTGCTGCTAACGCATAAGCTACTTCACCCTGCACATCAGCGCGAACCCAATAACGGTATTGTTGCGTTCCATCATAATTAATGTTGGAAACATGCCCCTCTAAAATTCCAAGCGATCCATCTCCATTAGGCAATTGCCGGCTCACGGGAGGGCCAACCGGGGAGAGGCCGTCTCCCTGATACTTTAACCACTGGTCTTTCCAGGAAGGAGCGATAAAAAAGTGGCCTTTATAAAACCATTCAGCCCCTTTTGCTACCGAGTTCTTTACTGCGTCCTCCGGCAGCCCGGCATCTTTAGCATACATAGGACCCACAGAAGAAAGCGAATGGTTGAAATGAAAATTTTTATCGCCTGACACCCATGATAGAATGTACCTCCATACTTTTTTCCAGGAATCTTCAGGGCCGTAGCGGCTGCTAGCAAAATCACTTAATTTAGTGGTAGCTACTAACATATTATCCTTTTGAAATAGGACAGGGTAAGTTTGAATGTCATTGATACCATACTCTGCTTTATCAAATCCGGCTACTTTTCCTAACACCATTAAAGGATTTTTCTCATCAACCGGGATGAGGTGACAATCATTGATGCTTAGAATACTCATTGGCTTTAAATAATCTCCAAATACATTGCTGGTGATCACTCCACGCTCAAGTTTCGTTTTAATGACAGTATCTGTAATCTTTAATTCCGGCAGGGAAGCAGGATATTCTATATAAAGCCGCAGCCTTTTTCTCTCAGCTATTTGCAGTAGTTCTGGTGAAATGTCATTTTTCTTTTCGGGATAATCATCTGCAATGACAAAGACACCCGTATTTTCAGGAGCACTCTTAATGGCCGCTTCGGCGG